>JBCDDV010000377.1:0-4032 GCA_039180145.1 Cyanobacteria bacterium P01_G01_bin.49
GGAGGCGGACTTGAACCGCCGACACGAGGATTTTCAGTCCTCTGCTCTACCAACTGAGCTATCCCGGCAACTGCACTTCTTATTTAGCGCTTAACAAATATAACAAATCTTCTTGCTCATTGCAATAAGGTGAACAATAATTTTTCATTTTGGTAATTACCTCAAAATCAATAAGCATCAATGTTAAGATAAAGACTTATAGCTAGGGGTGCCTGTCGATACCAGGCTGAGAAAGACCCTTAGAACCTGAGACTGGGTAATACCAGCGTAGGAAAGCTGTTTATGAGGAATACAAGTATGAGATCACCATGGGTTGCCAAGCGACGGGGACAAAAGAATGTTTCCCAGATGCACTATGCGCGTCAAGGCATTATCACTGAAGAGATGAACTACGTCGCTAAGCGAGAAAATCTTCCCCCTGAGTTAATTCGAGAAGAAATTGCGCGGGGAAGGATGATTATTCCAGCTAACATTAATCATTCTAATTTAGAACCAATGTCTATCGGGATTGCATCTAAGTGTAAAGTTAACGCTAACATTGGTGCTTCTCCAAACTCGTCTGACATTGATGAAGAAGTCGCTAAACTTAATTTGGCGGTGAAATATGGGGCCGATACAGTCATGGACTTGTCCACCGGAGGAGGGGACTTAGATACTATTCGCACTGCCATTATTAATGCATCTCCTGTTCCTATTGGCACCGTCCCAATCTATCAAGCGTTAGAAAGCGTACATGGTAATATCGAAAATTTGACCCCGGATGATTTTCTGAATATCATCGAAAAGCACGCTCAACAAGGTGTGGACTACATGACTATCCATGCAGGTATTCTGATCGAACATCTACCCCTGGTCAGAAACCGTCTTACAGGTATTGTTTCTCGTGGTGGGGGAATTATTGCTCGCTGGATGTTGCATCATCATCAACAAAATCCCCTTTATACTCATTTTGACGAAATTATCGAAATCTTTAAGAAATATGACGTTTCTTTCAGTTTAGGGGACTCGTTACGTCCTGGATGTACCCATGATGCGTCTGATGAAGCACAACTGGCAGAATTGAAAACCCTTGGTCAGTTAACCCGTCGTGCTTGGGAACATGATGTGCAAGTGATGGTAGAGGGTCCAGGTCATGTGCCAATGGATCAAATTGAGTTTAATGTGAAAAAGCAGATGGAAGAGTGTTCTGAAGCACCTTTCTATGTGTTGGGGCCGTTGGTCACAGATATTGCCCCAGGCTACGACCATATTACCTCAGCTATCGGAGCAGCCATGGCGGGTTGGTATGGGACAGCAATGTTATGTTATGTGACCCCAAAAGAACATTTAGGACTTCCTGATGCTGAGGATGTCCGTAATGGGTTAATTGCTTATAAAATAGCAGCTCATGCGGCTGATATTGCGCGTCATCGTCCAGGGGCCCGCGATCGCGATGATGAACTCTCGAAAGCTCGTTATAATTTCGATTGGAATCGTCAATTTGAGTTATCTTTAGATCCAGAAAGGGCTAAGGAATATCATGATGAAACATTGCCAGCAGATATCTATAAAACTGCTGAATTTTGTTCGATGTGTGGGCCGAAGTTCTGTCCTATGCAAACTAAAGTAGATGCTGATGCTTTAACAGAATTAGAGAAGTTTTTAGCAGGAAAGGATAAAGAAAAAGTGGCTCAGTAGTTTCATTAGCTGCTTAGTAGGATTCATCTTAATCAGTGTTTGAGTTAAGCTCTTTATGTAGAGGCAATTCACGAATTGTCTCTATTTTTTACGTCGTCAATTTATAAAACATTTGCCTAATTTTTTCTCCTATTAAAGTTGAATAACTTACTTGCTACGTGCTGTTGGAGTAGCAGTTATTATCATCTGACTACCATCTTCTTTTATTTCAATTTTGTCAACAATATGAATAATATCATTGGCTTGATTAACTAAATTTTGCCAGTCTTCCTCTGCTAAACTCTCCTGAATTTTCAACAAGCCTGTTTTTGCACCTTGAGGTAAATTAAAGGCAGATAAAGGAATATCTGACCAAGTTTTTTGGCTGTCGATTGTCGATTCAATTTTCTGTATTTTGTAGCAATTTTGATAATTTTGTCGGCAAATAACTGTCTGATTTTTAGGAATCCAAACCGCTTCTTTGAAAACGACTGTTTCAATATCTGTTAGGGGAATGCCTTTCACGTAACCACTAATACCAATAATGAGACTTTGATCATTTAAGTTAATAAAATCCCCTGACGTTATTTCTCCTGTTTTGAGGGAAACCAAAACAAAATCTGGCAAAGCAACTTGAATAAATTGTTGACTATTTTTAGTTGATGTTTGTTTAGTCGTAAGAGAAAAGGGTATGATTGGGTTAGCTAAGTTAATTGTTGGAATTATGAAGATTCCTAGAGAAACAAAAAGCTGTAAGCCCTTAACTAAAAGATTTCTAGGCTTTCTTAAACTTCCTGTCTTTTGACACAAGGAATTATCTAAGTTTTTTCTTTTAGGTCTACTACCTTTGGCTAAATACTCTAAGAAGGGTGCTAAAAATTGATTCATAAGTTAAGCTATTGATGAGATTAAGATGAATATTCCTAATTGGATCACAGTATCTCGTTTATTCAGTCTCCCTTTTCTTTTTTACTTCCTAAACACTCCCACCTTTTCACATCTTTGGATTAGTTTAATAATCTTTTTAATTGCTGCATCGACTGACTGGATAGATGGTTATTTGGCACGGAAACTAAATCAAGTTACCGAATTAGGTAAGTTTCTTGATCCCCTAGTTGACAAATTACTGGTACTTGCCCCTTTGTTAAGTTTAATCGCTTTGCAAAAAGTTCCCCCTTGGGGAGTCTTTTTGATCTTAGGACGAGAACTAGGGATTGCTGGATGGCGGGTGAATTCTCAACTAACAGGGGATACAGCTATTCAAGGGGCGAATGTATGGGGGAAATTGAAAACTGTCAGTCAAATAACAGCAATCGCCCTACTAATCGCGCCTCTCCCCCAATCCTGGGAAACTCCTTCTTTAGTCGTCTTTTGGTTATCTGTAATCCTGACCTTATTATCCGGTGTAATTTATCTTCTTCCTGGCACTGCTATGAAGAAGATAAGTTAGAATTCTGCCTCTATTCTTCTGTCTGAACAAGCTGATTAAAAGAATTACTCATCGATAAAAATTGTTCAGAAGTTTGACTGGTCAGGTCAGCCATTTCTAAGACAGATTGACTCGCAGATGTCGTATTTTTCCTTTGAGTTGCAGCAGCTTCAACGATCTCATTAACAAGGTTAGTCAGTTGACTGTTTGCCCTTGCCATGTGTTCAAAAGCTTGCTGTGCGTCTTGGTTTAATTGACATCCAGTAATGGCTAGGTCGAGTTCTGTTTCAATGGCTGTGGTCACTTTCTGAGTTTTCCCCTGTACCTCTGCCAAAACTGGACTAATTTCTCCGAACTCTTTTCCTAACTCTTGTACTAAGGCATGAATTTTTTGAGCCAGGGTTGCTATTTCTCGACCAGACTCTCCAGTCCGTCCTGCTCCTAATTGCGCTTTCATGCTTTGCAGTTTTAACTGAGAGATAATCGGTTCGATCCCAGTCATTATTTGGGAAAGCTTTTCACAAGGCTGTCGTAACTGTTGAATGGTTTCTCCAGAGGCGATGATCGTTTCTTGGATAGCGACCATCTTCTCTCCCACTTGTTTCATGAGAGCTTGCTCTGTTTGGCCTCTGTGGTTGGCTTGTTGTAGTTGCTCTTCTGCTTGTTGTGCAGTGGTCATCATTTGCTTGGATAAATCCGCCACCTCTTGCATTTGTTGGTAAGCTAAGGTGACAGATTCCATTTGATTGAGGGCGCGATTAGAAAGAATTTCGACAACGGTTTGATTTTTCTCAAAGAAGGTTGATACCTGATGGTTGAGAGCCTGATTTTGTTGCTGTTCTTGTCGGGCAAGTCCTTGAGCAGATTGATAATCACGATCAACTTGACCCAAAAGTCTCGCATGGTCAAGGGCAAAGCCTACTTGGGTTGCTATTTGGGTAAATAAA
>JBCDDV010000378.1:0-4028 GCA_039180145.1 Cyanobacteria bacterium P01_G01_bin.49
AAAATAACCAAGGCAATTGGCGACTCAATAAAATACATCCTTCTTAAACCAGAATCTTTGTATCTTAGCTAAGTTGAAAACGGCTGTAATTATTTTTCTTTCAATCAGGGATTTCTTTTCTATGTTAGAAGCGTACATATTTGCGACTATATTATGTGGATTTTTAGGAATAATACTCAAAAAAAACTTAATTATGAAGATTATCTCTATGGATTTAATGAGTACAGGGGTAATTGCTTATTATGTGCTGATTGCTTCACGAGAAGGATTATTGACACCCATTCTCGAAGAAGCTAAAAACGATACTTATGCTGATCCCGTGCCACAGGCAGTTATTTTAACAGCGATCGTCATTGGATTTTCCATTCAGGCATTGATGCTAGTTGCCGTGATGAAATTAGCAAAAGATAATCCCACTTTAGAAACTCAGGAAATCGAGAAAAATAACACACCATGACTATCCTGACGATCGCCTGGATTGCCCTACCATTTTTTTTAGGGTTCCTAATTTATCTTATCCCCAAATTAGACCGTTATCTTGCCTTGGGCGTGGCTATTGCTTCTGGTGGTTATGCTTTACAGTTATTTAACCAACCATCTCCCTTAAGTTGGAAATTGCTCGATAATTTTGGTGTAACCTTAGTTGCAGACGAGCTAAGTGGCTTTTTTATTATCACGAACGCCCTAGTCACCACTGCGGTTATTCTTTATTGTTGGCCAACGGAGAAAACAGCCTTTTTCTATACCCAGACAATCATCGTTCATGGTAGCGTCAATGCAACTTTTGTCTGTGCAGATTTTATCAGCTTATATGTCGCTCTAGAAGTCCTCAGTATTGCTGTCTTTCTGCTGATTGCCTATCCCCGTACTAATCGAGCCATTTGGATTGGTCTGCGCTATCTTTTTGTCAGTAATACTGTCATGCTCTTTTACCTGGTAGGAGTGGCACTGGTTTATCAAGAGCATCATTCTTTTTATTTTGCCGGTTTGCAGGGATCGCCTCCAGAAGTTTTGGCACTGATATTTCTGGGACTATTGACCAAAGGAGGGATCTTTGTTTCAGGACTATGGCTACCGTTGACTCATTCTGAGTCACAAAGTCCTGTTTCGGCTTTAATGTCTGGCGTTGTAGTCAAAGCGGGGGTTTTTCCTTTGGTACGATGCGCCCTACTTTTTCCAGAAGTCGATCCCATTGTCCGAATTTTTGGTGTAGGAACTGCCCTATTGGGGGTATTTTATGCTGTTTTTGAAAAAGATATTAAGCGAATGTTAGCCTTTCATACCGTTTCCCAGTTGGGCTTTATTTTGGCTGCGCCCGAAGTTGGGGGATTTTATGCGTTGACTCATGGACTGGTAAAAGCAGCATTGTTTCTGATTGCCGGGATCTTGCCTAGTCGTAACCTCAAAGAATTAAAACATACCCCCATAGATACTAAACTTTGGTTAGCCTTAGTTGTGGCTAGTTTCTCCATTTCTGGTTTTCCCCTGTTGGCTGGTTTTGGGGCCAAAGTTTTAACCATGAAGAATCTCTTTACTTGGCAAAGCTTTGCCATGAATATTGCGGCTTTGGGAACAGCTATCTCCTTCGCTAAATTGATTTTTTTACCCCCAGGAGGAAAACACCAAGAACTATCTTCCGGTTTTTGGCAAGGAGTTATTCTTTTATTGATAGGATTGATCGTCGCCAATGGGGTCTACTATCAAGCTTATACTGTGGACAATACCATTAAACCTTTGGCAACAATTGCCCTTGGTTGGTTGGGATATCTACTCATTTTTCAACATTCACTCATCAAGTTGCCTCGCCTTCTTGAGCAATTCGAGCATCTCATTGGCATGATGAGTTTAATCTTAATTCTACTATTTTGGATGGTGCTGGCATGGTAATTCATTTAATTTTACGCTTAGTTATCTGGTTATTGCTGACAGCCGATCTGAGTCCCCTCAATATTATGATAGGAGTGGCGATCGCCTTTCTCCTACCTCATCGTGTCTCAGCCTCAGAAACCTTAAAAGATTGGCTCAAAGTATTCGGTCAAACGATTTTAGCGATTCCCCAAGCCTATTTAGAAGCCTTTCAGATGATCATTCGTCCCCATCAACAATCAGTCATCACACAAGAACAGGTTAAACCAGGGCATTCTTCTCGGCTAATTTTTTGGGATATTTTCTTGATTACCTTTACACCCAAAACCATTGTGTTGAAATATGACCCACGAGGTTGGTACGAAGTCCACCGAATTAAACGAGGTAAACAATCATGAATCTAGTCTTAATTGCCATGGTGTTTGCATTGCTGATCCCTATCTATGCAGCCTGGAAAGATGAGCATACCTGGGATAAGATGTTAGCTTTCGCCAGTATCTCTAACAAAACCTCTTTAATCATTCTAGTGCTTTCTGTCCTGCGGGATGATTGGATGCTTGGGGTTGTGGGGGTGATTATTCTCAGTGTCGGTAATGCCGCTTTAATGCTTTTAGCCCACATCTTAAAACGATTAAATGAGCAAAAATTATGATTGATATCCTAAGTTATACGTGCCTTGGTTTAGGCATTTTCTTCTGGTTGTGGGGGACTTTTCCTCTACTAATAAATAAGCAATCGGTCTTATTCAAGCTTCATGCCCTTTCTGTGGCTGATACTTTAGGATCTATCAGTATTGTTATTGGATTACTGCTCAAAATCCCCAGTGAGTGGCCATTATTGTTGTTAGGAATTATCTGTTTGACAATTTGGAATACGATGCTCGGTTATGTGTTGGCTTACTGTTCGAGTGAGGAAGGTCAAAATGAATGATTTCTATCTGCCCGTAATTATTGCCTTGTTGCCTTTGGTGGCTTGTTTGCTGGTACTTCAAGTGAATCCTTACCATGCCTTAGTTATTCGCGGGGTACTAGGGGCGGTAGCCGCTTTAGTCGATGTAGTATTAGGGGCAGCAGATGTCGCTTTAACAGAAGCGTTGGTAGGGACAATGCTCTCTATTACCCTTTATATAGTGGCAGTGCGTTCTTCTTTAGTCTTGCGTCTTGGGGTACTCAACCAAGAATCAGGATTTGGGCAGTTGATAGAAGAGTTACGCAATATTTTGAGTAAACGTTATCTCCGCCTTGAATTAGTCCACTACGACGATACTCAAGTGTTACACGAAGCGTTAAGAGAAAAAGAAGTTCATGCTATTTGTACTTTTTCCGAACCCAAGCAATCAGAACAGCCAATCTATTGTACTCAAACCAGAATATCGAGGATTTATGACATATTGAACAGTGAACTTTCTCAGTCAAAGATGACCCTAACCTATGTCAATGTCTCAAATTCAAAGGAGAACAAGCATTGATACTAACTGCCTAGCTAAAAGCAAACTTCTCTATTTTCCCTTTTACCTTGTATCTGTCGTAATAACCTATGATGACTAGATTTAGTATGAAATGGATCTACGTGATAGCAGCGATCGCCTTTTCTTTAAAGATGTTGTTGATCCCCCACCCAGAGGCCAATTTATCCCCTATTTCCATTGTTGAGTCCGTTGTGGCTGATAGCGGTGTCAATAATGCAGTTTCCGGGATTATTTTCCGTAATCGACTCTATGACACCATTTTTGAAGTTATTGTCTTTACGATTGCCATTGCTGGGGCTAAGTTTTTGCTGGCTAATGAAAAGCCTTCTGGTAATATCTATCAGTTTAGCGATCAACCGTCTGTTGTTTTAGCTCGTTTAGGAGCAACCATTACAGCTTTGGTGAGTATTGAACTAGCTATTAGAGGACATCTCAGTCCTGGTGGAGGTTTTGCTGCGGGTGTAGCAGGGGGAACAGCCATTGGTTTAATTGCTATCACGGCTGACTCAGAGTGGATGCAGTCTCTCTATCAACGTTGGCACGCTGCTACTTGGGAGAAAGTTTCAGTTCTAATTTTTATTCTTCTATCAGTAATTAAATTAGCTGGATTTGAGTTACCTCACGGAGAAGTAGGAACTTTATTAAGTGGTGGAATGATTCCCTTATTAAACCTCTTAGTTGCTTTAAAAGTTAC
>JBCDDV010000379.1:0-4028 GCA_039180145.1 Cyanobacteria bacterium P01_G01_bin.49
ATCATGGAAAGTTTTAATTTTCAATTTCTTCTAAAAATTTATTAATATCAACATAAACATTCCGTTCAGTTTCTCCAAAATAAAAACGAAATTCTCCTGTTAATTTTAAATCTGTCCTATAGCGAATCGCCAGCATTTTGTCTAGAATTGTTTCAGCATCTTCCCCTCTTTTTAACTTAACGATAATGTCTTTATCTTGGCATTCTTCGTCTTTGGGTTGATTAACAAAACAAATAACAGGATAATTATCTCTAGACATCCCTGTCCGTAAATAAGAACGATTCCAAGTCTTATCATCAATTCTAGCTTGAATAATCTTAGAAACTTCTGCACAGCGTTTTTCTGGGGTTTTCCCTGCAACGACTGGTTCTACCCAATAAATAAGCGGCTCAAAATTACCCGTTGTATTTTTAATCATTGTGGCAAAATAAGGAACGTTATTGCCTGGATATTTGACCCCTTCTTTACAAAATGCATCTCTCTTATCTTCTGCTTGAGTGGTTTGTAAACTAATTGAGCTAAGCACCAAAACTGCAATGGCAAGAAATTGCAAATATTCTACGGGATTCATTGAATTTAAACTAAGATTGGTTAAATACTATTATTATAGTTGAGCAAAGGTGAAGTCAATTCTTTTGGAGATATATCTATCATCAAGTCAACAAACTATGCAAATAATAACCGTCCTTTAGGTTTAGGTATTTTTCGTCCTAATTCTTGTGCAGGATCTATCCATTCTTGAAGAACAAATTCAGTATTTTGTACAAATTCTTGATAGGTTTCTCCATCAGCCATACATCCAACTAATTCTGGAAGTTCAACAATAAATACTTTATCTTTTTCACTCTAGTAGATAATTAATTCATAACGAATTTTCATCTTGATCTCCATCGTATCTATATCGCGATCGCCGTCTGTTAATTTTAAATCAATTTATTTATTGCCTCCATCAAAAGTCTAGTTAGTGGGATATTTACGAATTTGATATTCTTTTGACTCTATCATTTCGTAAGAATTATTGTTCATCTGTCGAGAAAAATTTTGTTCTGTTTCCTCTAAAATTTCTTGAGGAACTGCTTTCCATTGTTCACGGGTTTTCCAATGCACTATTAACGTAATTTCGCCAGGAATATCAGGAGAAATCCAGACTTCTTTTCCTAAAAAACCGGGAAACTTTGCTAGTGTTGCTGTCCAAATTTGATGATCAATCTGAATAAAGGTATCTCTTGATTGTGGAGAAACTTTAAATTTGAGCCATTCAATAACCATTTAGATTAATTAATTTATTCAAATAGGCTGCCATAGATTGTAATGATAGCTTATTTTTATTGCTTAAAGCATTGCTTCAGCTTCGGAATTGAGGGAGTATTGTCGCCATCGTGGGGATAAGGAGAAAAATTCTGATGTTAATTTTGCTAGAATTTCGTCACAATAGGATTAGATCCTATGATCATTAAAGCCTTAAGAAACATCAATTATTAGTCTGCCTCATGATAAAACGTGCATTTTGGGTAACTCTTCTCATTAGCTTTTTCCTTGTTTTTAACTTTTTTACCGCTACTCCTGACGCGAGTGCATTTACTGAAGATCAAAAGTTGCTCTTACAGTCATGGAGATTAGTCAATCAATCTTATCTAGATGATACGTTTAATCATCAAAATTGGTGGTTATTACGTCAGGATCTCCTCAAACGTCCTCTTGAGAGTCGTGAGGAAACTTACGATACCATTGAGGAGATGTTGGGTACACTTGATGAGCCGTTTACTCGTCTTTTACGTCCTGAACAATATCATAACTTGCAAGTAAGCACTGCTGGAGAATTGTCGGGAGTTGGGTTACAAATCAATATTAACCCTGACACTGGAAACTTAGAAGTGGTTTCTCCCTTAGCAGAATCACCTGCTGAAAGTGTAGGAATTAAAGCTCATGATCGCATTCTAAAAATTGACGATATAGACACCACTACTCTAACTTTAGATGAAGCAGCCACTAAAATGCGTGGCCCTATTGGAACGACTGTTTCTTTAACGATTCTACCCCATAAAGATGATGCTAAAATTCGTCAAGTTAATATTGTGCGGAAACGCATTTCTTTAAGTCCTGTTTTTGCTACTTTAGATAAGCCAAATTCCAGCATGTCAATTGGTTATATTCGCTTAAATCAATTTAGTGCTAATGCCACAGAGGAAATGAAGGAAGCTATCAATAATTTAGAAAAAGAAGGGGCCCAAGCTTATATTTTGGATCTGCGAAATAATCCAGGAGGACTATTACAAGCAGGTATCGAAATTGCTAGGTTATGGATGCAAAAAGGAACGATTGTTTACACAGTAAATCGTCAAGGAATTCAAGATAGTTTTGTCGCATTAGACTCAGCTTTGACGGAAGCTCCTTTAGTCGTATTAGTTAATCAAGGAACCGCTAGTGCCAGTGAAATTTTAGCCGGGGCATTACAAGATAATAAGCGCGCTAGTTTAGTCGGAGAAAAGACCTTTGGTAAAGGATTAATTCAGTCATTATTTGAATTACCGGATGGTGCAGGTTTAGCTGTTACTGTTGCTAAATATGAAACTCCCAACCATAAAGATATTCATAAGTTGGGAATCAAACCCGATCAAGTAGTTTCTCAAGACTCAATTTCTTATCAACAAATCGGAACAAAAGATGATTTGCAATATCAAGCAGCGATTAAAATTTTGACCGGAAACTCTGTATTAGCTAATGCAACTTGAGTTATCTTAAGTGTAATAAAATAAGCTATAATTGAATTTAAAGGCTGCCTAGGCAGCCTTTACTTTTGGCAAAAATGAGGGGAACTTTGAATGAAAGTTGCTACTTGGAATGTTAATTCAATCCGGACAAGACAATCTCATGTTGTTGACTGGTTAAAAACTCATACCGTGGATGTTCTTTGTTTACAAGAAACTAAAGTGGTCGATGCTGATTTTCCGAGAGAACCTTTTGAAAAGTTGGGCTATTATGCTTATATTTATGGGCAAAAAGCTTACAATGGAGTCGCTATTTTTAGCCGTAAACCGATGACTGATGTTATCACAGGGTTTACCTCGGTTGTTGGTGAAGCATTAGCCAAAAATTTTGATGACCAAAAGCGTGTTATTACAGGAGTTATTGATGATATTCGTATTATTAACTTATATGTTCCTAATGGTTCAGCAGTCGGAAGTGAAAAGTATCAATATAAATTAAATTGGTTCACAAGTCTTACACATTACCTGGACACATTGCAAAAAAAAGAGTCTTATGAATTGTGCGTGTGTGGTGATTTTAATATTGCTTTAGAAGATAAGGATATTTATAATCCCAAAGGGAAAGAAAATCATATTATGTCTTCTGTTTTGGAACGAGAAGCGTTACAAGAAGTCCTAAAATTAGGATTAAAAGATGCGTTTCGTAAATTTACTGATGGGGAAGGACATTTTAGTTGGTGGGACTATCGAACAGGAGGATTTCAACGTAATAGAGGATGGCGGATCGATCATCTTTATCTAACGCCTCAACTATATAAAAAGGCCATTAATTGCACGATAGATATAGAACCTAGGAAACTCACAAGACCTAGTGATCATACACCCGTAATTGTTGAATTTTAAACTGTAATTTTTGAAAAAGAATGAAGAAAACAAGGCCAATTGCTGTTGATTTGTTTGCAGGGGCAGGCGGAATGACATTAGGGTTTGAACAAGCAGGATTTGATGTTTTAGCTTCTGTAGAAATTGATCCAATTCATTCTGCAATTCATGAGTATAATTTTCCTTTTTGGGCAGTAATTTGTTCATCAGTCGAAATTATTACAGGTCAAGATATTAGAGATTTATCAAATATCAAACATCAACCTATCGATGTTGTATTTGGTGGGCCGCCTTGTCAGGGATTTTCCTTAATTGGAAAGCGAAGTTTAGAAGATGCTCGTAATTCTTTAGTTGGGCATTTCATTCGCTTAGTTTTAGAATTAAACCCTAAATATTTTATTATAGAAAATGTGCCAGGACTGGCCATGGGTAAACATC
>JBCDDV010000380.1:0-4022 GCA_039180145.1 Cyanobacteria bacterium P01_G01_bin.49
AGCTTATCCCGAATTCACGTGAAGTTAACAAAAAGGAGAGCTTATGAATTAAAAATTTAAGTTCCTAAAATATTTTGGATAAGGGTTTTCCTGTGCCATCTCCATGTAACGAAATGCAAAGTATAATGAGTAAAATAGACAAACCTATAGGGAGTGAAGTAAAAATAGATGCGAGTTGCGATCGCCGGAGCAGGTTTAGCAGGACTTTCTTGTGCAAAATATCTCGTTGACGCGGGACATACTCCTATTGTCCTCGAACGTCAAGATGTTTTGGGCGGTTTAGTCGCCGCTTGGAAAGATGAAGATGGGGACTGGTATGAAACTGGACTACACGTCTTTTTCGGGGCATATCCCAATATGCTGCAATTATTCAAGGAGTTGGACATTGAAGACCGCCTTCAGTGGAAAGAGCATACTTTAATTTTTAACCAACCAGAAAAACCAGGAACTTATTCTCGTTTTGACGTTCCCGATATTCCCGCCCCTTTCAACGTAATTACTTCCATTCTCCGCAACAATGATATGCTCACCTGGGAGCAAAAACTACGTTTTGCCCTTGGGTTGTGGCCAGCAGTGGTGCGAGGGCAAAAATATGTCGAGAATATGGACAAATACTCACTCTTGCAATGGCTGAGAAAACAAGGAGTTGGCGAACGAGTCAGTAGCGATATTTTTATTGCGGCTGCTAAAGCACTGACCTTTATTAATCCCGATGAAGTTTCGGCAACGATTATCCTTACTGCCCTCAATCGCTTTCTTAGAGAAAGATACGGCTCGAAAGTCGCTTTTCTCGATGGCTCACCGACAGAACGTCTCTGTCAACCAATAGTCGATTATTTCATGGAAAGAGGTGGCGAAGTTCGCCTAAACGCCCCCCTAAAAGAAATTTTAGTCAATGAAGATGGAACGGTAAAGGGATTTTTACTACGGGGACTCAATGGCGCACCCGATGAAGTTATAACGGCAGATATTTATGTCTCTGCTATGTCTGTCGATCCACTGAAAGCTATGATGCCTCAACCTTGGAAGGAAATTGATTTCTTTAAGAAATTAGAAGGTATCGAAGGAGTTCCAGTCATTAATCTCCATCTATGGTTTGATTGCAAACTCACTGATATTGACCAATTATTATTCTCTCGTTCACCTCTATTAAGCGTCTATGCCGACATGAGCAATACCTGCCGGGAATATACAAATCCCGACCACTCGATGTTGGAACTAGTACTTGCTCCTGCCAAAGATTGGATTAGTAAGTCTGAAGAAGAGATTATTGCCGCTACGATGACAGAATTAGAAAAACTCTTTCCCAAGCATTTTACAGGGGAAAATCCTGCTAAACTGCTCAAATATAAGGTGGTCAAAACACCGCGATCAGTTTACAAAGCAACGCCAGGAAGACAAGCCTGTCGTCCCTCCCAAAAAACACCCATCGCTAACTTTTACCTTGCTGGAAGCTACACGATGCAGGAACTTTTGGGCAGTATGGAAGGGGCAGTTCTCTCTGGTAAATTAGCCGCCCAAGCGATTGCTCAAGACGATGAAACAACAGCCCCTCCATCGCCGTCAGACGCTACTAAAGAAGCGTCTTTTGTTTGAGGGAAAGCTAACTATCTTAACAGTTAAAAATAAGTGATTAGTCCCCTATCTAATGACGAAAAGCCCATTGAATGCGACAATGCTAAATGGCTAACGGTCAAGGATTCGATTACACCCCCTTACTATAGAAAATCATTCTGCTTGTGCTGAATGCTGCAACTGCCTAAATCTCCCCAAACCCAAAAAGTTCTTGCCTCTATCGAAGAGGCTTACGAACGCTGTCGTCAAATTACCCAGAAGTACTCCAAAACCTTTTATCTGGGAACCCTCCTAATGCCTCCCGAAAAACGACGGGCTATCTGGGCCATTTATGTTTGGTGTCGGCGTACCGACGAATTAGTTGATGGGCCTCAAGCCCAATTGACAACCCCAGAAACCCTTAAACGTTGGGAAGATCATTTAGAGTACCTATTTTCGGGTCATCCTCTCGATGATGAAGATGTGGCGTTAGTTGATACACTACAACGCTTTCCCGTGAAGATTACTCCTTTTCGAGATATGATCGCTGGACAACAGATGGATCTGTATCGCAGTCGTTACAAAACCTTTGAAGAACTAAAACTATACTGTTACCGTGTAGCGGGGACAGTGGGGTTAATGTCCAATGCGGTTTTAGGCATCGAGAATAAACAGTCCCTTGCCCCTTGGGAACAGAGTACCAAAAACGATGTTCCTGAAGAAGAAGCGATCGCCCTAGGCATTGCTAATCAATTAACCAATATTCTTAGGGATGTGGGAGAAGATGCTCAGCGAGGACGAATTTACCTCCCCCTAGAAGATTTAGAACGGTTTAATTACTCTGAAACAGATTTATTGAACGGGGTGATTGATGAGCGTTGGCAACAATTAATGGGTTTTCAGATTCAGAGGGCCCGCCAATATTATAAAGAGGCAGAACGAGGTATTCGTCTCCTTAGCCGAGATTCTCGCTGGCCGGTTTGGGCAGCATTGATGTTGTATCAGGGCATTTTGGACGTGATTGAAGCTAACCAGTATGATGTGTTTACCCAGCGCGCTTTTGTGGCAACGCCGAAAAAAATGCTTTATCTTCCGGTTGCTTGGTTACGGGCGCAAGTGCTTTAATTATCTGCAATTAACTAAACAAATTTAAAGGAAAATGTCCATAAGTTCCTGCTAATTGAGGATTTTCTGATTGACAAGAAATCAAGACTCCTCGATAATTTCCCGTATAGGAATCAAGATAGTAAGACATAGTTTTCGTATTAAATTTGATATAGACAGGGGTGTTTTGAGGGACGGATTGGTTAGTCTCTAAGTTGGCAGATAACCCTAATGCTTCAAGATAATTTGTTAAGGTTTTAAAGCCTTCTTGACAGTTATCGGCACAAATCCCAATATTTTCTCCATCACATAGACTCGAAACTAATTGAATTGCTTGACGTAACTTTTCTTTATCAATATCGAAGTCAACAACTTTAATTTGAAGACAACTATAGTCTGTTAATATTTTTAAGGCTTCATCTGCCGTTAAATTAGGATTAGGTTTCGTCATCATGATCTGTCTCGTCAGTAAGGTAAGTAACCGTACACAAAAATCAGCGTTATCTATCCTACGATGAGAAGAGTCTCCTTATCACTGATCTGCTGAGGTTTTTAAGATTTGCCTGAAAAGGTTATGATCACAACAGACGAGTTGTAGGATGACAAATGGGTGAAGCAAAACGCCGCAAATCAGCTTTAGGCGATCAATATGGACAAGAAGAACGGGTTCTCTCTTGGGTTCCTATTAGTAAACGACAAGCCGAAGCTTTCTATAAATGGACAACCAGAGGTGCTTGGATTGGCATTGGAGCAATGGTAGCATTATGGGTAACCGTACGTTTCATCGGCCCTGTATTCGGCTGGTGGCATATTCAGTAAGTTTAAAAATATGACCTTTCATTGAACAATAAACATTGAACATTGACGAGCGAGACTCGGCGAGGAAACCTCGCCTAGAGCATGCGCGAGTTGAACATTTTGGTTTCAAGCCTACTTTCAAATGAATGATAAATGTTCAATGATAAATGTTAAATGATATGGCGATTTTCGGCAACATATTGGGCCAGTTGCGGAAAAAATGTTAGAAAATCTGACTCTAACTCCTGATAGTTAGCTTGTAACGTTTGATCAGCGATCGCCAAATTATTGGCTCTTTTAATACGGTTTCCTAGTCGCTCACAGGTTTTCTGTATTCCTTCAATATTTTGATAAGAGACTAACCAGTTTTCAGTGACCATTCTGGGCAAAGTTCTCTGCAAGTTTTCGGGAAGTATATGATTATTTTGGATTAGTGTTGTATAAATAGTTTCGGCAAAAGTTTCTAGTTTATCTGATGAAAATAGATGCCAGTGATAAGCTAAAAAATGATCATAAAAAATATCAATTAAAATTCCTGAAAAACGACCTTGTATTTTTGAAATTCG
>JBCDDV010000381.1:0-4022 GCA_039180145.1 Cyanobacteria bacterium P01_G01_bin.49
GAAGCCAGGGAGAAATTTTTCTGCCAGTAACGCACGAGCAAAATGCAGGCGAATTTCCTCTAATGGCACACCGCGATTTCGGGATTTAATTCCTGCCAAACAAAGTTTTTTTATCCCCCGGTCATGAGAAGCAGCCATTTCAACCCGTTGCTTTAGGGACAGTTGGCGCAACCGAGCGAACAAGTAGATATCTGCATCAATGTTCGTGTCGGAGGCTTGCGGTCGGTAGCCGTTATGAACAGTGGTGTTTGTAAGTACTTGGGGAATTGGTTTTGAAGTCATGATTTCTCCTTACCGCAGAGGATTTATTTCAAGCATCAATAATCTCAGGACCAATCACAAGATCACCATTCCACCAAATGGTGTTATGCAAAAGAGCGCTGTGAGCGCAACCGAAAGAACCAATAGCACCTTGGAGGTTGGCATTAGTAAAGTCAGCATCCATGATTTCGGCTTGAGTAATATTAGCGCCTTTCCAATTAGTACCAATCAGTTTGGCGAAATTCAGGTCAGCGTAGGAGAGGTCAGTTCCATTGAAGTTAGCCCCACTGAGGTTGGCAAAACTCAGATCAGTGTAGCTGAGGTTAGCTCCGCTCAAATAAGCCCCACTCAAATTAATACTTCTCAAATAAGCCCCTTCCAAATTAACTCCACTCAGATCAACCCCACTAAAATCTCTTTCCCCCTTCTCATAACGCTCCAACAACTCCTCAGCAGTCATAACTTACCTCTGTTACGGGTTGCCCATCTTTGTGCAAGATTAGTAGTTTGACCAATGTATAAAACACAGTCGTCCTGCATTACAAAATATATTGCAGGACAACTGGGTAGATGCTTCCGCTCGCTTAAGGGTAGTGATGGCAATGTAAGTAGGTTAATTTCAACTACATTCATTTATCCCCCTTTATCCTTCTTAGCTGATGAAGAAGTTTCGTTTTCCGTCTCAGATTTTTTATGGGTAATCGCTTCGACTACTAACCCTTCTACAAGATTACTGACTGAGCGTCGTTCGCTGGTTGCCCAATCAGTTAAATATTCTTTCACATCTGGCGTACAGGTAAACATCACTTTTTCTGTCCTGCCTTCTTTCATTTATTTATGACCTGTTCAACACTTAGTTTACAAATTCAGTAAACCTTTTATTGTTAGAAAAATCTTCTTCAAACTTCAACAGTATGTTGACAAGTGTTGAACTTGTCTTTTATCCTAACTCATAAGACGCACAAAGTCTGCAAAAAAAATAATTTAACAATCAAAACCACATAGCGTCCCAACCCAGGACATGGATAAATCACTGCAACCATGTCTAAAGCTTTGCGCAGCTCAATTTTCAAGTATTTTCAAACCCTAAAAAACCAATGACATCCACAATGACGTATCATGTCACGCCGAAACCAGAATATTTCTTGACACGACCTATTGCGGTACTTGATGCAGGGAACCGCACAACCCAATGGATTGCTCCCACAGGAAAAGTAATGACCATTCCCTCAGTTATCAAAAATCTGGAGTCCTGGGAGGAGGCTGAATTTGACGAAAAATCTGTGGTAGTAGAAATCCGAGATGCTGATGGAAATAATACTTCACGTTTTGTAATAGGTTCTGAAGCTCATTCACAAAGAGGAACCCCAGCATTTGAGGTCAACAAGGTGGAACTTGCTAAACATTTCATCTATGCAACTCTAGAACCAAGTGCTTATCAAGGTACCGTAACCATTGACAGTTTGCGAATTGCTCTACCAGATGCTCGCAATGTAGAAAATGTAGCCCTTCTCAAAGAACTAGAAGGAGTCCATGAATTTATCCGCAATGGGAAGCATGTAATAGCCAGCGTCCGCAACATAGAACCGGTAGACGAAACCCGTCCAGCTTACCGTTATGCAAAAGAAAATGGTCTTTATCAAAGCCCTGGTTCCCTCAACGGTATCCTCGATTTGGGTGGAGGTACGGGTATAGGTAGGCTCTATTCTCCGAGTGGCTCTTTGAATCGTCAGGCTGATGTGATTGTCCCCGGTACTTACGCTCTAGCAGAAAAAATAGACGCTGCATTGCTCCCAAATACTGGATTTAGCCAGGATTTAGGCTTGATTATGGATGCTATAGAAAATCGTACTTACACTATCGGTACCAGTGGAATTGGCTTTGCAGACCTATTTGAGAAGTGTAGAAATGCTTGGCTAGAAGACATTCGCGGTAAATTGCGCACCAAATGGGGACAGTATTTTTCAGAGATTGGTGAAGTGCTGATTATTGGCGGTTCTGCACCCCTCGCAGCACCAATCGAAGAGTCTACGAAAGGGCGTTTCAAAGTTGCCCTAGACCCCCAAACCATCAGTATTAAGGGGATGTTGCTATGACCCAAGCACGAGTAGTAATCAGAGGTGCAGCCCTGGAAATGGGCGAACACCTGCTATCAGTCACTAGACTTGCAACCTTGACAGAACTGATTAACGTCATGTTCTCCCGCTACGGCAAGCATCTGGAAGTTACCTGGGAGGTGTTACCCAATGAGAAGACCATCAAGATTTCGGGTAAATGTCATTCCCCAAAAGATTCAGCAGATATTAGTCAATCAAACCCAGATATGAATTTTAAGTTTGATGAACCAATCGCAGGGCTGTAATGTCGTGTTTGAAAGAGGTGCAGGGGAGCAAGGGAGAGGAATTTCAGGTGTTTGCACAGTTTGCTCGTAATTAATCAACACCAGACCAATACCAAATCAAGATAATGAACGTTAATCAACAACTTTCTAACAACCTTAGTCCTACACAGTTGGCAGGAATTAGCATTCTCGCTCTGCTAGCTTATCGAGAAAAGACTGATATCAGCTATCAGTACCGAGAATGGGGATTTCAAGATATCCCAGAAGAATTAATCGAGTCCGTAGATACTTCTATTGGCTACAACCAAGACCAATTCTTAGATGTAGCTAATGCTGCACTTACAATACTTAACACCAAAAATGCAAAAGTACTCTCCTAGTTTCCACCCCAGGAAAGCACTTTTGTGAGATGTATCGACCGCCGCAAAACGATTAAATACACTACACGCAAGATTTTATCAATGAGTAACTCAATTGGATACTACACCAGTTACACCCCTGGTGATGAAGGATTGCTAGAAGAAATGCAATCTGCTTGGGGTTCAAGTTTTCAAGACCTTAAAAATAATGAAAGACTGTGGATGATTGCTAGTCTGTCCCTTGAACTGTGGCAGAAAACAGACTTTGAAGACGAATCAATCAGAGAAGGTTGTGAAAAGGCAGTAAGTCGAGCGATTTCAGAGCTAAAAAGTAGCGATGTGATGGGTTTAATCGAAGCGCTAGTAAATCAAATTCGTTATTGAAGGAGTCAATATGATTTTTGGGCGATCTCCTGGGGTGAATAAAGCCGTTTCCCTGGGTTGTTACGTCATTGGCGTGCTAATCATGACTACAAACATGGTTTACACCCAAAGATACTTTAACCAGGCATTACAAGCGAAAGGAGACCTGCAATTCTACACGACTTGGGGAATTTCAACTGGAATAGGTCTTTACGAAGCATTTTTATTGGGTGTAGGCACTACACCTGTAGCATGGGGTCATCTATTTGCAGTACCCAAGAAAATAGCTGATATCCAAGAACCGCAGCAAAGAAAGCTTGCTCAGTATGGTGCTGGAGGATTAGCAGCAGCTTTAATCATCTTTGGGCTGATAGTTTACTGGGTAGACTACACTACCACAATCGGCGGTCTTGGTTTAGGCGATATCCTCCCAGCTCGTTTCCTAGCTTGGAGTCTAGTTATAGGCAGCGAAATAATGTTCTTAGCAGGTAACACTCTAGCTTGGTTAGCTTTGATTGGTGCTGCAACTTCCAAGGAAACCAAGGAGAAATATCAATTGATTCTCGATAAGAATAGTAAAGGGTCGGCTGGCTCTTTGAAGTAAGAGTGAAGCATGCAGAGGGCCTCACATGCATTCCAGCACTGATGCGGCGTAACGCAGACGCATTTCGGCGCTGATACGGCGTAACACAGACGCA
>JBCDDV010000382.1:0-4016 GCA_039180145.1 Cyanobacteria bacterium P01_G01_bin.49
GTGCAAGAACAAAAATGACCAGCTACTCAAAAAAAGTCAACTTTATCGGTTAGTTACTTTTCTTGATTTCAGTATGGTGAATATAGATGAACTTGATTTGTAATTAACATAATATAAAAGAAAAATGATGTTATTAAAAAAAACGTTTTTACCTTTACTCACATATTTATCTATTTTACCGCTGAGTCTTTTTGTTAATTTAGATTCGAGCAATAGTTTGACTTCTGTTGCAGCAGAAACGGATCAATTCATAGCACAGACATCTACGCCTAATTCTACCTTCAACAATGGGGTTTATGTTTATGGCAGTTCTCCTCAACCAGAAGAAATTGGACAAGAATATTTAGTCTTCAAGATTGAACAAGGCAAAGTTGAAGGAGCGATTTATCAACCACAATCAGAGTTTAATTGTTTTTCAGGAACACTCAATCCAAAGCGAATGGATATTGCCATTGTTGATCCCTACGACGGAAACAAGTACCCTTATTCAATTGCTTTACAAAATAGTGCGCCTATTGCCGGTAATCCTCGAATATCAGAATTTGGCTTAAAAGGATATCATCGTCTTGATGAGATAAGCGAAGATGATCATCGTATTCTTCAAACTTGCTTACAAGAATCCTAATTAAAATTCAATTCCTGCTTGAGCTTTAATTCCTTGTTCTCGAAAAGGATGTTTAATCAACTTCATTTCAGTCACCAAATCAGCGACTGAAAGTAATTCATCTGGCGCACCTCTTCCCGTTAAGATTACATGAGTCTGTGCAGGTTTTTCAGCAAGTCCTGTTAACACAGTTTGCAGATCTAAATATCCTAATTTCAGCGCGACGTTAATTTCATCCAATAGAACTAGCTGATAATCTGGATTACGAATTAACGATAATCCTTTTTCCCAAGCAGCGTGTGCTTTTTGAATATCCCGTTCTTGATCTTGAGTTTCCCAAGTAAACCCTTCTCCCATGGCGGAGAATTCTAGTTGTCCCTCCCAACAACTAAGCACAGCTTTTTCAGCAGGTTCCCAAGCTCCTTTGATAAACTGAATAATGCCAACGTGGAAACCGTGACCCAAAGATCGCATAACCATGCCTAATGCTGCGGTCGTTTTTCCTTTACCATTACCTGTATTAACAATAATTAACCCTTTTTCTTGCGATGCTTGAGCGACTCGTTTTGCTTGAATCTCTTTGCGTCGCTGCATTTTTTGTTGATATTGTTCGGGGGAAAGAGAAGTATGATTAGTCATTTTTATTACTCACATTTTGTTATTAAGCATTTTAAATTAGGTTTGATTATACTGCTTTTCTTGATGACTTACTCAACATAATAGTTTAAATCTTTGAATCCTAAATCTTCTATTACCTTATTTAATTATTATTAATGACTGCTAGTTTTGATTTGACCAGCTTGCCAAAAATCTTGAATTTGATAACCTAACTCTTGGAGCATTTCTCTCAACAAAGGAAGACTTAATCCAATAACATTACTATGACAACCTTCAATTTTTGTCACAAATAAACTTCCTTTTCCTTCTAAGGCAAAACCACCAGCACATTTAAGAGGTTCTCCAGTGTCGACATAAGCTTTAATAGTTTGGTCATTAATGTTAGCAAAATAAACATTTGTCATATCACAGCGAATTATTCTTTTTTGCTTTTTTCCATCCAATATGGCATGGCCTGTGTAAAGTATTCCTTGGTTTCCTCGCATTTTTTGCCAACGGATAAACGCTTCTTGAAGAGAGTCGGGTTTACCATAAATTTCTTGGCCTACCATTAAAACAGAATCGCATCCTAAAACGAGAGAATTTTGATATTGTTGAGCGACAACTTGTGCTTTAGAGTTAGCTAATGTTTGAACTAATTCAATTGGATCATTAACAATAACTTGGGATTCATCAAAGTTACTTTTACAAACAATGGGATTAATACCTACAGTTTGTAGAAGTTTCAAACGTGCTGGGGAGGCAGAAGCTAAAACAAAAGAAGAAGATAGGCTCATTTGATAATAGTAATTGTTTATTTTATCATCTATAAACAGTAAGACATTCTGAAAAACGCCTTATCATTAAGTTTAGCTAATACAAACCTATTGAGTTAATAAACGGAAAAAGACTTGGCGGAGGTTTCAAAAAGTGCTTTAACTTTATCCCATCGTTTTTGAACAGTGGAAAGATTGAAGGTAAATAATTTGCCACGACTCACGCTGATACTGGCAATATTATGGCGTTCTTGTTGATTCGGTAGAGTTACTTGATATTCCAAGGTATAGTAAGTTTTTCCATCAGCTTCTCGTGATTCAGCATTAATTAAATCAGCTTTTCGGTTACTATTTGATTGATTATTCATCTGCTTTAATAAACGATAACCGACTTCTGTTGGACTTCCTAACGCTGTTAGAGTTTGCTCTTTGCTAACATCACTGATGATAACGCTTAAATTTTCACTGGACTCAATTAAATCCCGGAAAATAACATCAACTCCTTCCGCAGAATTTTTGACATCAACGCCAACCCAGCCATTAGGATATAAAAATTGATAGCCATCACTCGCGTCAATATAACTTTGTAATCCACCCAGGGCAACTGAACAACTAATTAAGGTTAAACTAATCAGTGTGAGTAATAAAATTCTCAGAGACTTAAACATAGATTTTTCCTATTACTTGCGTTTCTATTGTCTCATCTTGGTGGGAATTCTGTCACCCAAGCATTAGTTCCTCAAAACATTGCAAGATGATGATGGGTAGATTTCTCGTAGGGTAATGCATCAAAAATTTATCTCTACTGATACGAAATGCTGATACTTTTGCCTTGCCTACTAGGACGTGAGAAGTCTGATTTGTAATCCTATTCTGTCGTTTGTAGACAAGTCTTAGCAGGGAACGTTTACACTTCTTTCTTACTGCAAAGTTAAATTATGCTCCAACTAGGAAAAAGTTAACTTTTTATTAACCTTGTTGTTAAAAAATGATAGTAGTCAATTGAAAAAATAACATAGTTTTTTAGGTTTATGACCCATATTTACGACTTATTTTGGAAAGGTGGCCCAGTCATGTGGCCTCTCTTAGTATTATCTATTTTTACAATTACAATTGCTTTAGAAAGAGCTTGGTTTTGGGTACGTACTTTGAGTCAAGAAAATCCGATCGTCCATGACGTTTTAGAAACTGCTAGGTATGATTTAACAGAAGAAGAAAAAATTGCTAAACAGGCTCGCTTTTTACCTATCGGACGCTTTTTATTAGCACCACTGCAATTAAAAAAACCGACCCCAGAAACTTTCCGTCTAGCAATGGAAGCAAGAGGTGATAAAGAGTTTATTCAGATGAGAAAAGGAGATAAATTTTTAGAAACTGTTATTGCTGTTGCCCCCTTATTAGGATTATTAGGAACAGTGACAGGATTAATTACAACGTTTAATAATTTGAAAATTGGAGAAGGGGGAAATGCAGCAGAAACATCCCAAGCTGCTGCTGGAATTGCAGAAGCTTTAATTACTACGGCATCAGGAATGATTGTCGCAATTATTGCTTTATTAATTTATCGCATTTCTGTAACATTGCAAGGAGGACAGGTAGACTATTTTGCTGAAGTGGGGACAGAATTAGAACTTATTTATCGACAGTTTTGGTATGAACCTAATCTTGAAGAAAAGCAAACAATCCCAACAGCTTTACCTCCTGCAAATTCTGTTAATAGAGATAATTACTAGGGAAGTATTAATGCAATTTAAGCAAAAGAAAGTGTCGACTACGCCCGAAGTTAATTTAGTACCAATGATTGATGTCTTGATGTCAGTGTTAATCTTTTTTATTATTACATCTATGACATTAACTAATCAGAATCTAGGTAATATAAATCTTCCCAATGGGGAGGTTAATAATCAATCTAAGAAAAATCAAGAAAATTCTAATCATATAATTGTTGGTTTAGATAAAAAAGGAACAATTTTTATTGAAAATAAATTCGTAAATGATACTAAGTTAATTGAAGAAATAAAAGAATTTTTATCAAAAAA
>JBCDDV010000383.1:0-4014 GCA_039180145.1 Cyanobacteria bacterium P01_G01_bin.49
GAAATTACTTGAATATTCTCTGGATATAATGATTTCGGGAAGGTATGATTTGCCACAATAATAGGGCAAAATCCTTGTCTAGCTGCTGCTTCAGCAACAGAGATACTACATTCATAATGGTGTCCTCGAAGATTACAGAGAGAATGATCAATAATAATAAATTTCTTCACAAGCTTTTAAGCTAAAATAAATGTACAAGAAGCATACATCATAAAAGATAAGAAATGGTGAAAAAATCTGGTAATACCTTTAAAGTTTTTTAGGCTTGAATTGAAATGAGGGTAGATAAAATCTAGTTTTTTGAATATTATTAAGTAGAGATATAGTAAATCTTTTTAATCACCAACTTTCTCAAATAAACGATGTCTAATGTTTATATAATTGGCGGGGCTAATGGATCAGGGAAAACCACTGTTGCTCGAAGACTGTTAACCTACTTCCTCGACGTTTTTGAATATGTCAATGTCGATGAAATTGCTTCTGGGCTGTCTTCTTTTAACTCTGGAGCGGTAGCTATTCAAGCAGGAAGATTGATGTTAGAACGTTTAAACACCCTAGTTAAAAAAAGGTCTGATTTCGCCTTTGCAACTACGCTTGTAGCCCGAAATTTTGCTCGTTTTTTGAGAAGCTGTCAAGCGGATGACTATACTATTAATCTGATTTTTTTCTGGTTACAAATCCCCGAATTAAGTACCTGGACAAAAATAAACGTTACTGTGAAGTGAGCAGGGGAGACGGGAGTAGGGAGCAGGGAGAGGGGTTACAGCTTACTTACATTTCTTCTCTACAGTTCATTTTATTTATGTCCGACCACTTAGCCATAGAAAGAGTAACTAGACGAGTAGAAAGTGGGGGACATAATATTGCTATTGAAGTTATTCGTCGTCGCTATGAAAGGGGAAAGCAAAACCTAACTCAATTATATTTATCCCTGTGTGATAAGTGGATTGTCTATGATAATTCTGAGGATAATCCCCAATTAGTAGCTGAATGTCCATTGAATCAAACAGCAATTATTTATCAACCTATCTGGCAACAAATAACTAAGTAAGGAAAGTCATGACTGAAAAAAATCCTGATAAATTATCTCAGCAAATTAACATAGGTGTAAAAGTAGCGATCGCAGAAGCAATTGAGAGACACCGGAAATTAGGAGAGTCGATCAGTATTTTGAAAGATGGCAAAGTTGTTACGTTAACTGCTGAGCAAATTCCTCCTTTAAGAGAAATAGAAGATAATGGTTAATATGATGTCAATATAGTGCCAATTTCAAACGATGAACTCAACTATTGTATTGTTTCAAAGATTACCCCTTCGTACAGAAGAGTGATCGCTAACTCAAATTCGATGCTTGATAGGGTAATGATATCTCTGTTTGTGTAAGGATAATAGAGCCACATTCTTCCTTCTCCCCGACAATAACGTTCGACAGAAATTGTTTCCGAATCTATCAATAAATATTCTTGTAAAGAAGGCATTTTCAGGTAATTAATGAATTTTTCGCCTCTATCTTTCGCGCTGGTTCCAGGGGAAAGAACTTCGGCAATAATTGTAGGATGTTGAATAAATTTACGGGCATTAAGATCTTGAGAGTCACAACTAACGATAACATCGGGATAATAATAAGGACTTTGAGGATTAACTTGTACTTTGACATCCGACACATTCACTCGGCAACCTCTAGAACGTAAATGTGGACGTAAGGCAGTGTAAAAATTAAGCGCAATGTCGTTATGAGGAATTGTCCCCCCTGTCATCGCAAAAACGTTGCCGTTGGCATATTCATAGCGAATTTCTTGCTGGGGTTCCCATTCGAGATATTCCTCGATAGTCATTTTTTGTGGTTGTTGGAGATTGGCGATCATGGCAATATAGTATCGAGTTTGCTTTGATTTGAGTAGTTTATAAATTATTTTAACTGTTGTTCAAATCCCTCTTGTAAGGAACATAGAAGATAATTTGTGAGATTAATTTTTTATTTTTAGCGTAAAATTATGTCAATTATAGTAATGATGTAAAGCTTCTCAAATTAGCGATCGCACTTTCTGGAGTTGATAAAAACAGTGTTTAAAGTGTAGGTTGGGTTAAGGAATGAAACCCAACACCTATGAGCTTTTAGGGAATTTGCAGGTACTTTTGTTTAAATTCTGGAGAAATTGGATTAGCGATCGCCGACTAAACCAGAAAGTCCAATTTTTTTAAGTAAGATTTTAATCAGTTTACGAATGGCTGCTTTTGTAGTGGATAAATAAGCGATTTCTTGTTCTAATTGTTGAATGGTTTGGGATAGCTGTTGATTTTCTTTGCTTAATTGATTGACGGTTTCTACTAAAGAGGATTCTTGTTGTCGGTAGCCTTGTTCTTTGCGAAAAGCTTGCCAAATCAAAGCGGCTTGTGTTGGGGGTTTATCTTGGTATTCAACGGCAGTTTCTAATAAAATTTGAGCAACCCTATCAGCCATTTTTTCCCACGAAAATTGTTTAACTTGTTCTGATCCAAGGTGAATTAGTTGTTCACGAATTTCGGGTTTCTGGATAGTTTCTAAGGCTTTTATGGCTTCTTCGACATCATCTTCATCAACATACAATGCTGCTTTTCCCGCAACTTCAGGAATCGAAGAATTATGACAGGTAATCACGGGACAATTGCAAGCCATTGCTTCAACGATAGGCAGTCCAAATCCTTCGTATTTTGAAGGGTAAACAAGGGCGATCGCACTACTATAAGCCAGTTTAAGATCAGCATCTTCTAAGGTCAACAGATGAACCTCTATCTCTTGACAAAACGCTTTTAATTCAGGTTCCAGTTGCGGTTCTCCTCCCACACAAACCACAGCCAAATCATGACAGTTAGGAAGTTGGGCAAGTGCTTTAAATAAAAGGATGGCATTTTTGTAATTTTTGAGGCTGAGGCGAGAACCAACCGTGAGAAAATAGGGCTTTTTAATATTATATTGAGTCCGAAATGAATAAATTTCTACTTCAGTTGAGGGTTTAAAGGATTCAGAAACGCCACAATGGGCAACTGTCACTAATTCTGGGGAAATATGGGGAAAAAAATGCAGCAAATCTCTGGCGGTATTTTGGGAAACGGTTATGTATTTAGCTGCTTGTAAAATACCATTGTGTTTTTCTTGCCAACATAATTCGTTTAAATCGAGTTGAATTACTTCTGGAACCATATCATGGGCAATAAATACGGTGGGGGTTGAAAGAGGGGTAGTATAGTAGGTGGAGATAAAGACATCTGCTTGGACTTCATCACAGATAGCTTGTAATCGGGTAGAGTCAAGAGATGTGAAACGATAATCGTAGGGTTCGACGATTCGATAGGTGATTCCTAGAATTTTTGGGGCTGTATTGTTGCGATCTAATAAAATAAGGTGTTGAGCAAAGCCTGATCTTATCCAAGTTTCTAGTAGGGAATGCCAAACACGAGCGATTCCTGTATTGTTGAGTTGGAAAAATACCCCGTCAATAACAACTGTGAGGAACTTTTTAGGGTTGGCTTTCGGCATAATAAATGTTAATCGTTTGTAAGAAACAATTGTTCTGGAGCTTACTATAAAATGCTAAATTATTTGACATTGTTAATATTCTCAAGTTAACTTATTCAAAATTTTTGAACAATATGAATGTTCTTGTTACAACGAGCAAATCTATTCTCAAAGTCAATTTACTAACTAAAGAAATTTCTTATTTTCATCAGGGAAAAGGCCTTTATTACGGAATAGCTTACTCTGACAAAGAAATATTTGTTGCTGCTCGAAATCAGGGAGTTTGCGATGATCAACAAAGAGCAAAGGAAAGTGGAGAAATTTTGGTTTTCGATTTTTTAGGGAACTTGACGAGATCAATTATTCCACAAGATTTTTGTCTCAGAGATTTACATCAAATTATATTTTATAAAGAAATTTTATTCACTACTTGCAGCTATAATAATATGATAGCAATTTACAGAAATAATAAGTGGGAAAAATGGTATCCAAATCCCGAAATAAAACACGATATAAAC
>JBCDDV010000384.1:0-4004 GCA_039180145.1 Cyanobacteria bacterium P01_G01_bin.49
AACACCTTTATGTTTGACTGGAAGATTGTCTCTGGATTAGCTACTCTTTATAGGTTCGTCAAAGAAATTCTTCAAGATATACGACCTAATGCTAAAGAATCAGTGATAGCTGCAACAGTAGTTCATAATAAAGATGATTCAAACGATCTCAATGAGCGTTATCAAGTAACACTTGGGCGACGTCATAAATTTTTGCGAGAAAAGATATTACATCTTAATCCAAGAGAAATGTCAGATTTTTATGGATTTGAAAAGGTTTCATTTTTAGAAGACTGCGAATCAGGGATAGACGAGTTTCCTACTGATTCGATAAAACGGTTAATAGAGACTTTTTTTATCCAGTCACAATATATTCAAGAAGGTAAATATACTATTTTTCAAAAATTTGACATTATATCTTCTAAAGATGACTGCAAAAAATTTCTATGTGATGGATTCCGTCCACAATTTTTGTGTGATCCTGATTTTCAAAATACTGGATTTGTATACCTAACTTTTTCTAAAAAGGAGCAAGAAGTTTGGCGAACAATAAGCTCTAATACTACAGGCAGTTTCCACTCTAACGGAGGAGGAGCTTGGAACATTTATCATTTTATCTATGCCATGTTGGATATTCATTATGACTCTTACATCTCATTTGTAGATGTTACTACTGAAGAATGGAAGAGACTTGATGACGGATCTTGGTATAACAACAAGGGTATGCTTGGGTATTCTGGCAAGGCTAATCATAAAGCAAGTGATATATTTGATGAATGGGTTGGTATTGTCAAAAAATCTTTGGAGGAAAAATATTGATTCATCAGAAGTATTGGCTTTTCTCTCCCTAATCATTTTAGACAAATAAAAGCCGATGGTTCCTGCAACCTATATTGAAAATACTATTCTAAATTTGTTGGACGTTCAGTTAGAAATTATTGAAGAGTTTGGTTATTAGAGTTAATTGAGCATCCACAAAAATTCAATCAGCTAGTTTTAGAATTCTATGGTGATTATTGAGTTGTGTGATAGTTGCCAGCCACCTAACTGTGTCGTTAAGCGTCAAAATTAACCATTCCCAAAACCTGATTCAGAGTATCTTGATCTAAATTTGCTAAAGAGATGTCAGAAAAAATCTCATCTTCAACGTCTGAAAATTGACAGCAATCAATCAGTTGTTCTAGTGTCTCAATAAATCCTTGGGCGATCGCTTCAATGGTTGATTGTCGATACAAGTAACGACTGTAAGTCCAAACAAACCGCAGTTGTCCATCTTTGACTGATCCATTTATTTCTAAAAGATGGGGTCGAGGTTGGTTGGGATTTTGATGTAATCCAGCAGCATGGGAAGATAAACGGAATCTAGAAGACTCGGATAACAAAGCGTCAAATTGTCCTAAATAGTTAAAACTGACTTGCGCTGAAGTTATAATATCTTTTTCATCCTGGAGATATCGTAGAATTCCATAACCCATTCCTTGATGAGGAATACGACGCAATTGATCTCTAACCATTATTAAAGCATCAAGAAGTGAGTCAGCTTGTTCTAAATCGAGAAAAATGGGAAAAAGAGTAGTAAACCAGCCGACTGTACGAGAAAGATTGATATTGTCCCAAATATCTTCCCGTCCATGTCCTTCTAAATTAATCAGTAGATAACGTTTCCCTGTCCACTGAGCAAATGTTTCAACCAAAGCCGTCAACAAAACCTCATTAATTTGAGTATTATAAGCTTTAGGAACTTTTTTTAGCAGAGATTGAGTTGGTTCTTCCCCTAAAGTTACAATAACTTGTTCCGTTGTCGCAACGGTATTTTTTCCCCCTGGATAGTCTATAGGAAGAAGTATGGGGGATTTTTTAACCAGCGATCGCCAATAATTTTGCTCCTGTTGTGCGGGATAAGTAGGAAGTTTTTCTGCCCAAGTCTTAATAGACGTGCTTTTCATGGGCACTTGAATGGGTTGATTTTGTTCTAATTGCTGGTAAGCTGTTCGTAAATCTTCGAGTAAAATGCGCCAAGAAATTCCATCAACAGCTAAGTGATGGATGATAATTAGGAGTTGGTTGGGTCGAGATATTCCTAAATCAAAAACCGCTATTCTTAATAAGGGGCCAGTGGATAGATTTAGACTTCCTTGTAACTGAGTTGCTGTAACTGCGATCGCCTGATCTTGTGCTGTTTCTGTTAATCCAGAAAGGTCAAACTGGGTTAGGGGAACTTCCTCATTAGGACTGATAATCACCTGTTGCCAACCTGACTCTGTGCGCTCAAATCGCAGCCGCAAAGCATCATGGTGCTTTAGAAGATAACTAAATACTTGTTGCAGTCGAGGGAAATCAAGGGGTTGGGAAACTTCAAGGAAAGCAGATTGATTAAAATGGGCTATTTTAGGCAAATTCTGCTGGAAAAACCAATGTTGAATGGGCGTTAGGGGAACTGAACCCGTGACTATTCCTTGCTCACTTTGGGGAGATTTTGTACGGGTGGCAATAGCAGCTAATTTAGTAATGGTTTGATGTTGAAATAGCTGTTTCGGGGATAATTTTAGTCCAATACGATTTGCTCTGCTGATAATTTGAATGGCTAAGATAGAATCACCCCCTAACTCAAAAAAATTGTCCTCGACACCCACTTTTTCTAAATTGAGAACGTCTTTCCAAATCTCAGCTAATTGGGTTTCAATAGGGGTACGTGGGGTGACAGACTCAGAAGAAGTAGAAACAGGAAGCGGAAGCGATCGCCGATCCACTTTCCCGTTAGGAGTTAGGGGAAAAGCATCCAGAATTACCCAATGAGTAGGATGGAGATAATCGGGTAATCTTTCAGCTAAAAATGTTTGTAAATCTGGGATTGAAAGGTTTGTGTCAGTTATTGGAACTGCATAAGCGACCAATTGTTTATGGTTTTGGGAAGTTTCTCTAACAACGGCGATCGCCTCTTGTACCTGGGGATGTTGATTCAGTACCGCTTCAATTTCTCCTAATTCAATACGAAAACCCCTTACTTTAACTTGATTATCCCGCCGTCCCAGAAACTCTATATTGCCATCTGTTCGATATCTCACCCGGTCTCCCGTTTTATATAATCTTTCTCCCTGCTTCTTCCCGACAAAAGGATTAGGAATAAAGGTTTCTGCGGTTAATTGGGGACGATTTAGATAACCCCTTGCTAACCCTTCGCCTCCGACATATAACTCTCCAGGTACGCCAAAAGGAACAGGTTGGAGATAGGGATCTAAAATATAAACTTGTGTATGATTAATAGGGCGACCAATAGGGACAGAATGCCCAATTTGCTCAGCATTCGTTAGAGTATAACAACAAGTAAAGGTAGTATTCTCAGTTGGCCCATAACCATTAATGACGCGACAATAAGGATAGGTTTGTAAAACGGTTTGCACATGAGGAGGAGACAGTACATCTCCTCCCGCCAGCAGTTTACGCACATTTTTAAAGGATTCCAATCGTTCCTCTACCATGAGATGGAATAATCCTGCTGTTAACCACAAGGTTGTCACCTGATATTTTTCAATCGCTTGTCCCAGTTCTTCTAAAGAGGGAGTTTGGGACGGTAAAATCACTAAACGTCCTCCATTGAGCAATGCTCCCCAAATTTCTAAGGTTGAAGCATCAAAGGTATAAGGGGCAGCTTGTAAGAAAACATGATCGGGACTTAACTCAATATAATTACTCTGTTTAACTAGACGTATAACCCCCCGATGGGGGATACATACCCCTTTAGGTATTCCCGTTGAACCAGACGTATACATCACGTAGGCAAGATGTTCGGGAATGGTTTGACTAAAGGGAGAATCTAGACTTTCTTGAGCGATCGCGTTCTCATCTCGATCAAGGTCAATAATTTCTAAGGATGTTGGCCAACTCTGATCAATGTTTCCTTGAGTGAGCAAGAGTTTGATCTTGGTATCTTCCAACATGAACAACAAACGTTCTGGCGGCGTATTCGGATCCAGAGGAATATAAGCACCTCCTGCTTTGAGAATAGCTAAGATACCAATAATCAT
>JBCDDV010000385.1:0-3996 GCA_039180145.1 Cyanobacteria bacterium P01_G01_bin.49
ATGGATAGTTACATTGACTAGATTCAAGAGACATTTTCGGTCATTTTTGTTGATGATTATCCCAAGTTTTTTTAAAGATATTTGTTATCTTAACGTTTCTTCACAAGATAGGTAACTGAGGTTGGATTACATTTTCTCAAAATCACGATATTTATTAATTAATGTTCGTGTGAGGAAAAAAGCATGACTATGATTATGAATCGATCTCAGCCTTCTTTCTGGTCAAAATTACTCGACAAGCTTTCTTTTTCTAGCCTACTTGTCATTAGTTCAAGTTTGATGTTTCTACATTTGTGGCAAACCTTTGTCCTCAAGGGAAGTTTGAATTTGACTGCTTTATTTGTCTATTCAACTTGGATGGGATTAATTGCGGTTTGCGCCTTTTTATACTGGCAAGATAGCCCTCGTCGCCAGTTAAATCGATTGCAAAATTGGCTATCTAAATATGGCTTATTACCGTTAGTTTGGTTAGTAGGAGCTATCATTTTTGTCTTTGATAGTTTATCCCTTCGGGTTATGGCTCAAGCAGTCCCTCCTGCCCCTGGCGGTGGTGGTGGTGGTGCAGCCGCCGGATTTTTCTTTACCAATATTCAAACGAGAATAACTGATATTTTTGCGGGTAGTCCTCAAGCGGCTGCTATCAATCCAGTTGTTCTTTTTGGATTTGGTGTTTTGCAGGTTCTATTTATTATGTTTATTGCCTGGCAAATCGCTAAAGTCGTTGGTTCTGCGAGAGAAGAAGAAGATTGGAAACAAGCGGCTAAAACTCCTTTAATTGTAGCTGCTGCGGTAGTTGGTGGTGATTTTGCCATTGGATTAGTGTAATGCCGACTTATCGCAATCTCGATAAAACGCCTCGGATATTTTTCTTGCCGGGCGACCAAATCTTTCCCTGGATAATTATTAGTGCCGTTAGTTATTTCTTGGTTAAAAAAGTCTTCGGACTGTCTTGGGTTTGGGTACTCACATTTTCCGGTTGGGGGATCGGAACTTGGTGGGTTCTTACCTGGCGAGGAATGCACTATTTCTTTGGAAGATTGGTACCAGTTCCCACTTGGGTTAGAGCAATTGTTGAATACAAACCAGTGTTAAATCATGGTCAAAGTTGGAGTCAAAAAAGTCGTCGCTCCCGATGGCAAAAAAGTTAAGTTAAAACCCTTTGAAGATAATTTTCATTTAGAGACTTTTCTGCAATATTTTGATGGGGGACAAGATATTGGCGCAACCTTTTTAAAAAAGAACAAGAAAGAAAATTATCGCTTGGTTTTTGGCTTTCATTGTCTAGGAATTAGTCCCATTCTTTCGGAAGATGAATTATTTAATATTTTAGGAGGATTTAAAGCGTTTAATGATCTTCCTTTGGGTGAGACTTTAACCTTTCATTTTGGCTCTTTCATTGATGATCGAGAACGGCAAGCTTATTTTAAGCAGCAAATGGAAGAAGTTGATTCAGATGAGTTGCGTTTGTTGTTAGGGGGAACCGCCAAACGCATCCATGAGTTAACCAAAGCGGGGGTTAGAAAAAACAACTTTCTCAATCTTTATGTTACCTATACCGTTTCTGAAGGGGTAGAGGCGGGTAAAGGGGATTGGGCAGATCGCTGCCTAGCTGTTCTAGAGAAAGGTTGGTATCAAGCGACAGGTGCTTATGAAGAGGTTAAATCTCGTGCCATCGAACAAATTATTCTAGAGGGCTACTTGCGCGGATTTAATCGTTGGCGACGGTTGCTCTCTAATCAAATTGGGGTACAGATTGAACCGATGACCACAGACGAGATGATTGAAGCTGATTGGCGACGATTTAATCGTTTACCCCGCCAAAAAGCCATGCCGCGTATTGTTTGTGATGTTAAATCTCAACATTTCACCGAACAGTGTACAACTATTCATCCTAAATCTTTATTACTCGAACAGGAGAGTCCTACTGCCTATCGTCACCTTGTTAAAGTCAAAGGGGAATACACAGGGGTTTTGTTGCTAGCTGATAAGCCCGAAATTCCCGATGACGACCCGGCTGCTCAACTATTTTATCTGCTCAACATCTTATCTAAAGAGTCTGTCTATAACTTTGAGTTTTTCACTCAAGTGCGACGAGGAAACAATAACCTCCTCAAAGATAAGATGAACTCCATTACCAAACAAGCTCAAAATGCTTCTAATTTAGCCGCTTCTAAAGGCGATATTGATGTGGGGGCCTCGATCGCCGTTGAAAAAGCCGTTGAAGCTCAAGCCTCTCTTTATTTAGATGCTGAACCTTTTCATACAGGAACGGTCGTTCTCGTTCATCGTCCGACGCAACGGGGTTTAGATCGTGCTTGTGCTGATTTTATGTCCTATTTTCGGCGGGAAGGTTGGATTGTACGAGAAGAAGAATACGCCCATCGTATTTGGCTAGAAACCTTTCCCACACTCATGTGGGAGAGTCTACTGGGAAAACCCTTTAATCGACATCGCACCTATGTCACTGAGGAATTACCTCGGATCACCCCTTTAGTCTTCAATCGCAGTCGTGCCAAGGAGGGGTTTGAATTTATTGCCACTGAAGGGGGAACCCCGATTTTTCTTCCTCTTTATCAACAGCCTTGTCATGTTGGGGTTTTTGCCACTAAAGGATCGGGAAAATCCATGTTGATGACGGATTTGCTACTTCACAGCTTGCCCCATAACATGGTTTCGACAGTTTTAGAAGTTCCTAGATCTGACGGATTGGGCAGTTTTGATGCTCTGTGCGATTATTTACCCGATTATTGCAGCTATGTAGATACAGGCGATCTTGAAAAAGGCTCTAATATTGTTGAACCCCCTGATTTGCGCGGTTTTACTGCCAAAGATCAAGGAGAACGATTCGCTCAATTTAAAGAAGATTTACTCGATCTTGTCGTCAATATGGTCATGGGGTTTAAGCCCAGTGCTTCTGTGAGTGTTAACCCAGATACGGTTCGTTCTATCTTACTCTTAGCCATTGAAGCTTTTTACGAAGATATCGAAATTCGACAACGTTTTGCTATGGCTTTCCAACGGGGATTTGGGTCTTCTGAATGGCAGCAAATGCCCGTATTCCCTGACTTTATTCCTTTTTGTTCTCTAGAACGTCTTAGATTACCTAATGCTACGACTGAAGTTCTCAGGGTTCTAGATTACATTAAATTGCGTTTGAATTATTGGCGCGAAAGTCGTCTCGGTCAATTTTTATCGAAGGTTTCTTCTTTTCGCGCTGATTCTAAGATCTTAATTTTGAGTTTACGAGGTCTTAATAATGAAACCGACGCAGCTTTACTCGGTTCTATTGCCTATAACAGTTCAGTTCGTCGTTCTTTGTCTTTTAAAGACAGTATTTTCTTAGCCGATGAAGCGAATATTTTGTTTCATTTTGACCCCTTAGCTTTGCAAGTTGGTCGCTTATTTTCTAATGGTCGAAAATCTGGCATTCGCGTCGTTACCGCAGGTCAAGGCTTGGGTTCTCTCGTTAGGTGCGTTGCTAGCGATCAAATCTTTGACAACATGGATATCAAGCTGACGGGGAAAATTCTGCCTCAATCTACCGATATCTACGTTGATCTTTTAAAATATCCCTACGATTTAATTGCTGAAAACGGCTCTGAACGTTACGGCATTAATAAATTTGAACGGTATAGCCAATGGTTATTTGACGACGGACGACTCATTCCTGTTCGTCATTATCCTGGAGATTCCTTGTTTTCTTTGGTGGCTAATAATCCTTCAGAACTCGAAAAACGCCATCAATTCTGGCAGCAATATCGAGGGGATAAAGTTCGCGGTTTGTTTGAACTGACTCAGCAATTTTCTCAAGCCTCTTAATCAGTCACCAGTCACCAGTCACCAGTCACCAGTTATCAGTCACCAGTTATCAGTCACCAGTCACCAGTCACCAGTCACCAGTTATCAGTCACCAGTTATCAGTCACCAGTCACCAGTCACCAGTCACCAGTTCCTCCCTGTCGGTCGGCGCGATTGCTCACCAGTTATCAGTTCTAG
>JBCDDV010000386.1:0-3996 GCA_039180145.1 Cyanobacteria bacterium P01_G01_bin.49
AACTTTAACGACTTTGTTCTTTTCTTCTTCAGCTTTAGGTAGGGTTAAATGAAGAACACCGTCCTTATAGTTTGCGGTAACATTGGTATTATCAATGAGTGTAGGTAAAGGAATCGCACGAGAAAACTTACCATAACGGAACTCACTACGAGTAACACCATTTTCCTCAGATTTGGCTTCTTCTTTGCGTTCTCCTGTAATATAAACAGCCTCTTTGGTGACTTGAATATCAACCTCCTCTGCTTTAATTCCAGGGAGTTCTAATTTGAGTAAAATTGCCTCATTCGTCTCAGAAAGTTCCGCAGAGGGTGAGAAGTTGCGGTCTGGGAATTCCCTTGCTAAATTGCCTAATAATCCATCATCAAATAGTTGATTCATTTGACGTTGTAAAGCGTTCATTTCTTTCCAGGGATTATAACGTACTAGTGCCATAATTATTGTCTCCTTGTTGTTTAAGTTATAACTTAATTTTTGCTTATTGACTTCATCTTAGCTTCAGAATAATCTAGGGGCAATACGGTTTTTTCACTCACAATGGTGTGATTTACCTCCCGAACAAACAGTTCGGTTTTCCCTAATTTAGTTTCTTAAGTTTATTCTTAAAACAGTCGTCAAAGTGTCACAAAGTCGTTTTAAATCTAGAGAAAAACACTCAAAATAAAAGAAAACTACTATAATCAGCAAGTAAAATCATGGCAAAATCATCTTACTATTATGGATATTTTGGCTTTAGTATTGGATTTGGATTTCTCAGTTTAGCAGCTTTTTTTATTTTGCAATGGTTACATATTCCGGCTGGTAGTTTGGTAGATTGGGTCATTGGCATTGCTAGTTTTTGGTGGTTACTGGCAATTGTTACCGTTCCTTGGAACGTTTATTTTGAAGCCAAAGAAGTTATCTCAGAAGCAGCAACCTCTCAAGAGAAAGAAATTACCATTGATGAACAACAGTTGAAGTATGCAAAAACCGTCAGTAAAGGAGCTTTAGTAGTAGCGATCGCTTTACACTTATTATCGACTTTCGGACTTTATGAACTTGCTGCGACGGGAATTAGTTCAGTTGGTTACGTCAGTTCTTTTGCCACATTACTATTAACGATTTTGCGTCCTGCGGTGAGAGCTTATCAATATTTGGCTTATCGTCTTTCTAATATTCGACAACAAATAAAATATCCCCGTCAAGATATCTTAGAATTACGAAACCGCTTTAAAAAATTAGAAAAACTTGTCGATTCAATCGAGAAAAAGCTAGATTTAACCGAGTCAAATTCCTGGATTAGTCAACAAGAACAAAACTGGGAAGCAACCCGTAAACAAGTTGCTGTAATTAACGCTAAATTAGAGCAATTAGAAGCCAAAAATAGCTTAGAACACCAAGAACTTGCCAAGGAAGCGAGAAACGCCATTTCACAATTAACTGAAGACAGTAATTTTCTCCATCAAGTACGAGAAATCATTCGCTTTATTAAGACTGCGTGAACTTTCTAAATGACTAAGATGCTGACATAAACAATGAAGAAAAAACGGTTGATTTTTGACAAGATGTAGACAGTATTCCTCCACTGTTGTTAAAACTAAAGCATCTCGTAACTGGCGGTTTGAAGTGCTTCGAGTAATGTCCTCAAATTGCTTTTGTAAATAAGGATCATTGTCAACCAATATCTGTAACACTTGTTGAACCAAAGAAAGTATTTCTTTCTGAGATTTTTGGCAATATTTCATCCGCCAAACAGAACAATATTGAGCGACGACAGAACCTAATCGACTGATTAAAGCACGATATCCTTGAGAATAACTAACCGTTAAATAGCGTTTGCACAACAGCCTATAGCGATATTCTAATCTTTGAGTCAGTTTGGTTAACTCATCAACACTTAAGTCTTTATTTGAGTTCCGAGAATAATTTTCATCCACTAACCAGCAAACAATATTATGACACTGGCGTTTAGTTTGTTGTGGTAATTCTGTTACCAGACGCTCATGCCAAACTGACTGTAATTGTTTTAGATTTTTGGTCATCAGTCTAACCCCTGTGTTCAAATGGATGCAATTAGGGTTGCGGCTAAGCTTTGAGATTACTCAGTACCCTATGATGGGGCTAACACAAATCTCAGTCATGGTTTTTGTGAAGAGGGAGAATTTCCCGACAAGCAAACTGAGATTGTTGGTTAACTATGCTCAAGTTTGTGTCGAAAATTAACAAAACACAACCGAAGTTTTGGCATTTAAGCAAGAACTTAAGCCAAGAATACTTATCAACAGGTTGTTTCCCTTTTAGCGGTTAGGGTTGAAGTCACTTGAAAAAAGTGTTTAACCTTCCGCCACAAATTTCTTAAGATTGGACAAATTTTCTAGTCCGCTATTCCTTAGATAGGATCAGGTGTTGCTCGCACTCATAAAAACCCATGACTTGCAATCAATCCTAACAATAGTTACACTTCTTTAAATAAATTTCACTTTCTTGGCATAATGTAGGTTAGCAAGTGCCAGTTACAAACCGAAAGGTTGCTGACTACAAGAGGCAGAAACAGCCAAAATGACGAAGCTAAAGAGACTTCACTTAAAGGAACAAGTTAGATGAGAAATACAGCCAACTTAACCAAGAGAACCAAAGTATGGCATAACGTCACATTGCGGAATGTCAATACACAGGTTAGAAGTCTCAAGCATCATATTTTCCAGGCAACTCAAGAAGGTAAATACTGGAAAGTAAGGTAAACTACCAAGAATGAGCGTTTCTGCTTGAACCAGACCCGAGGAAACTTGTCAGTCTGATTCTGAGGAGGGAAAAAAGCAATTATGCTTTTAACCTAACGAATATTTTGGGGCCTTAATCGCCAATCAAAGCGATCGCCCCAAGAGATCATCCATAACCCAAAACCATAAGAAAAAATCGTCGTAGTAGACATATTGTCAACAGGAGGAGCGTAGTCAATGGGACTACCTTGGTATCGAGTTCACACAGTCGTTCTGAATGACCCAGGACGACTCATTTCCGTTCACCTCATGCACACCGCTCTGGTAGCGGGTTGGGCAGGATCTATGGCTCTCTACGAGCTAGCTATTTTTGATCCCAGTGACCCTGTACTGAACCCCATGTGGCGGCAAGGGATGTTTGTACTTCCCTTCATGGCCCGTTTAGGGGTAACTGGTTCTTGGGGTGGCTGGAGCGTCACTGGAGAAACTGGAGTTGATCCTGGTTTCTGGTCATTTGAAGGCGTTGCTGCTGCTCATATCGTGCTATCTGGTTTGCTATTCTTAGCAGCCGTTTGGCACTGGGTTTTCTGGGACTTAGAGTTATTTGTTGATGCTCGTACAGGAGAACCTGCTCTCGACTTACCGAAGATGTTCGGTATTCACTTATTCCTATCTGGACTGCTTTGTTTTGGCTTCGGCGCATTCCACCTTACTGGACTGTGGGGCCCGGGAATGTGGGTGTCTGATCCCTATGGTTTAACGGGCCATGTTCAACCCGTTGCGCCAGAATGGGGGCCGGCCGGCTTTAACCCCTTTAACCCTGGGGGAGTCGTGGCTCACCACATTGCAGCAGGAATTGTCGGCATTATTGCAGGTTTGTTCCATTTAACGGTACGACCGCCAGAACGCCTCTACAAAGCTCTGAGAATGGGGAATATTGAAACCGTACTCTCTAGTAGTATTGCAGCAGTCTTCTTTGCCGCTTTCGTCGTTGCAGGAACCATGTGGTATGGCAATGCCACTACCCCCATTGAATTATTTGGTCCAACCCGATATCAGTGGGATAATGGTTACTTCCAGCAAGAAATTGAGCGTCGCGTCGAAAGTAATGTCGCCGCCGGAGATAGCTTATCCGAAGCCTGGTCAAAAGTCCCCGAGAAACTGGCATTTTATGATTATGTCGGTAACAGTCCTGCTAAAGGTTGTTTGTTCCGGACTGGTGCCATGGTTAGTGGGGACGGTATTGCTCAAGGATGGTTGGGACACCCCGTGTTTAAGGACAGTGAAGGTCGTATCCTAA
>JBCDDV010000387.1:0-3996 GCA_039180145.1 Cyanobacteria bacterium P01_G01_bin.49
ATCTTATTTGCAACTTTTGAGTAAGATTGACCTTCTAAAATAAAACTTATAATTTTTTTTTCACGATCTGTGAGGTATTTGTTTCTTTTTTTGGTGTCCTTAATCCTTACTGAATGTACTAATTCATCGATTAAATCAATCGCTTCTTCATCGCTCAGAATTTGCTTAATCATATTCAATAAGTGTGAGTTATAAGAATTAGTATTTTGAGAAAACAGGTTTATTAACTCTGTTTTATTTTTCTTCTGAAAGACTTCTAAAAAATATACCCATTGTAAGAAGAGTGCGCTGAGTCAAAAATTTGATAATTTATTTTTTAGACTTCTCTAACAACCGCGAACGGATGACTAGATATTAATGCTGGAATCACATTAAACATGCCCTAAGCGTTCTTACACTTCTTAAATTTAATTTGGTAATACCTAATAAAGTTATACTAACCTATACTAACTATACTAACCTATAGTAATGTACTGACAAAAACTACCAGCCATGATTAGCTATTAGAATATTTTCTTAAATTTTTGGAGTATGGGATTTATGGTTGATAATCGCACTATTAGGATAGATCGCGGTGATTACCGTGAGGTGAACAACCATGACAAGGCACAATATGCTGAGGGAGATATTATTAATTCTGAAGCGCATCAGAAAACACTAACTCAGGCAGCGGCGGAAATCCAACAACTGCTCGAACAACTTGATGCGACCTATGAAACAAATACAGTTGCTGGAAAGATGGAAGCGGTGACAGCGGCGGTAAAACAGATTGATGAGAATAAATCATTACGAAAACGCCTGTTTAGTGCAGGTCGGGCAGCTGCTTACACAGCAATAGAAAAAACTGTTGAACATCCATTAGCTGCTCCAGTAGTTGCAGCGTTGAAGGATTGGAATCAAACAAAAAAGTAGGGCAATAGCAAGTAGTGTCTGGCTTTGACGGAATTTGGACTTAGCATCTAAGCAGCCATTATGAACTGCGTGGTTGTGTCCAACTGGTGTGTAAAAGCCTGTTAAGTAGCCAGACTATAGAACTTTGTTTGAGAACACTCAAAACAATAACAATTAAGACAAATCTTGGATAGAACAAATTGAAACCAAGCCATCGCAAGATTTTCAGCGAGTTTTTATTTCATTACATCGTTAAGTTTATTCGTACCTACCAACTTATGTCTGAACAACGTAATATCAACATATGTAACGGTGGCTATCGCGAGATACATAACACAAATGGGAGTCAAGTCGCCGAACGAGACATCATTAACAACAAATACTATCTACCAAAATCACCAGAATCTCGGCGCAATCGTAGTGAAAATGAGACGAACCTGTTAAATGAAATAAAAACTCAGGTTGCTGGACTTAAAAATTCGCTATATGAGCAAGTTTACTTGAAGATTGATAAGGAAGAAGACCTGCGTAAAGTAGAACGACCTTGGGCAATGAATAGGAAATATGGCGATTATGGCGATACAACGAGTCAAAGGTGTCCTTCTGGAACACACATAATAGAGATTTTTGACCGAGACGATATAGGTGGGCGGCTATTAATACTTGGAAAACCAGGGTCAGGTAAGACAACAATGTTGTCGGAACTTGCGTATAAGTTGGTAGAGCGGGCAACGAAGGATGCGTCAAATCCAGTACCATTGTTACTCAATTTGTCAGGGTGGAAGCAAGAATTTAAAGATATTCAAAGCTGGATAGTAGCAGATTTGGATCGGAGATACGGAGTACGGAAGGACATTGCGGAAAAGTGGATTGACGAAGGGCGGATTTTGCCGCTACTGGATGGACTTGATGAGCTGATGTCAGAACAACAGAAAACTTGCGTACAAGCACTGAATGAATTTTTACGAAACTGGACAGGTAAACAGCTAGTGGTGTGTTCACGCTTGGAGGAATTTGAACTTTACAAGTCGAAACCAAGGCTGAATGGAGCGGTAATTTTGCAGCCGCTGACGGATGAGCAAATTAAGGAGTATTTACAGCGAGCAAAATGTTATTGGTTGTGGGAGGCGATTCGGAACGATACACATTTGATGGATAGCACGAAGGGTCTAGTGCGTAGACCGTTGTTTTTGACAGTTTTGGTGTCGGCAAGAGGACAATTACAATTGGAATCATGGCTGCGTGAGGAAAGTGAGAAGGAGCGACTGCGGATTTTGTTTAATGCGTATATTTCAGCACAGATGAGACGTAACGTAGGGGAGGGAGGTAGTAAATCTTATGGAGATGATCAAACGAAATATTGGCTGAGTTGGTTAGCAACAAGGTTAATCAAAGAAACTAAAACAGAATTTTTTATCGAGGAACTTCAGCCTCATTTTCTGCCAAGAAAAAATCAAAAATTACTTTATAAAATAATTTACCCATTATTCTTTGACCTATTCAATGGTTCGATTCTCATAGTTTGCCTTAGCAGTGTCGTGGGTATCTATTACGGAGTTATTGTTTGGCTCACTGTATTGTTTATTCGCATAACCATAAGTATATCTAATAATGCAAATATCAATACAAAAATAGCTACAAAATTTTCATGGGAAAATGCCAAAAGAAATGTAGCTAGCAGCTGTACTTCTGGCATTTTTATTAGTTTATTGGCAGGATGCATCGGAGGATTAGCAGTAGGGTTTCCAGAAGGAATTCTTGTGGGTATTGTTGGAGGTTCTACAGGTGGTATTGCCACTGGAATAGCTATGTCGTTCTCTAGCAAAGAATTAGAAGTAAGATTCAAGGATAATCAAGGAATTTGGTTAGCAAGCTGGAAAGCTTTTCTTTTAGGAATACTGTTTTCTCCTTCTGGAATACCGCTTTCCATGTCAATGATTTATGCTGCTAATGGAGTAATAGATAATTCGTCAAAAGTAGTTTTCTTGGGTTTAGGACTTGGTTTTGTTTTTGGTGCTGTAGGTGGAGGATTACGCACATCTTGTCAGCACTTAGCCTTGAGGGTTACTTTACGAATTTTTAGTTACAGTCCTTGGAATTACAGCAAATTCCTTCGGTACTGTACCAAACGCGGCTTGCTTCAACGTGTTGGTGGTGGATTTCGCTTCGTTCATTCCTCCTTACGCGACCACTTCGCTGAATTATACTCAAACTATTAAAGTCAAGATAAAGCAACGTTAAGTCCTTACATGACCAGTCTATCAAGAGTGGGAGGCGATTATCTCGCAATGCAGCAATACATTAATGTAGTGGCGAGAGTAGTGTTGTAATGCCAATTAGCGCAGTATTGATTTATAAGGGTAAACCGTACTTTTGACACCGCCGTTTGATTATTCTTCATCATCCGCCGAATACGCACTGACTATCAACTTTCGCCGCTGATTATTGGCGAAAGCTGAAGCGTCATGAAGCAGGCTTGCCGCCATCGTACTTAAATAAATGTATATGAAGCGACATTACGTTAACTAACGAAATGTAGCGAATTGTAGGCTGCATAAATTACCGCGTCCTTACACTGCTGTATTGTAAGTATGAATACGAAAAGCGCCAGTTTCGCGTCCACAATATATGTCTGACACTCCTCCGAGACATGCGGTTACATCTTTAGAACAATCTCTTGCTGCGCCCATCGAGCGTTACTTTGCACCCGAAGATTCGGAGCAGGATATTATTACTTCGATGCTGGCTTCAATTCGTACAGAAAGCACCAAACGCGAGTACCGCAAGGATTTGAATAAGTTTTTTAAGGAAATGACCGGAGTTGAACCAAACAACGATAGCGTGTTGGAGTTCTTGCATTTATCTGAGAAACGAGCCGTGGCAGTGGTGCTTAAATACAAGGGGAAGCTTCTGGAGCGGGGGTTAAAGGAAGCGACGGTCAATAGGAGAATTACCAGCATTAAATCTTTAATAAAATTTGCGCGGAAAGTGGGGGTGTGTACCTATTCTCTAGAAGATGTGGAGATGGAGAAAGCGGTGGCATATCGGGATACTACTGGTGTGGACGCTCCAACCTATGCAACGGTAGTAAGAACGTGCGACCGC
>JBCDDV010000388.1:0-3985 GCA_039180145.1 Cyanobacteria bacterium P01_G01_bin.49
GGTGCATTGCAACCGATGGTACGTTGTCACGTATGGCAAGCTCCAAAATATCGTAAAAACGTTATCAAATCATGGTTAATTTTATATGCTTTTGTTGGTAGTCAACTTGGATGGACTCTTAGACCTTTCTTTGGAACTCCTGAACAACCCTTCGCTATCTTTCGTCAAATAGAAAGTAATTTTTATATTCAGGTTTTAAGAATTATTGGTAGAGTTTTAGGAATTAATTAGACTGAAGGATTAACTATTATGTCACCTGAGTTGGAAGATTTACTCATTAATCGAGAACAGGTAGAGAAATTAATTGATTTGGAAGTAATTACTAGCATTGCTGTCGATTTTTATAGAGCATTGAAATTCAAAAATAATCGACAAATCTTATCTATTTTGTTTACCGAGTTATCAACCTTTATTGTTGTCTTGATTTTAGTAATGCCTGTTACTCTGATATTGCTAAGAGGGATCGGTCAATTGCCGAACGATCCGGCAGGTATTAATCAAATAATAATTAACATTTTAGGAATTTGTCTGTTATTAATGTTGTTCTTCAATATTTATTTATTTCGACAAATTAAAAAGATAAAATCCTTAGCCACACTAATCGAAAAATTAGACCATTATAATCAGGTTATTCAATCAATTATTTTAGTTGAGGGACTCGAATCAGCTAAAGGTGTGAAAAATCAATTGAATTATTTAAGTCATCAACAAGAATTGTTCAACGCTTTGAGAATAACAAAAGAGAGCTTACTTAGTGCTTTAGAAGTAGAAAAGATCATTAGAAAACATAAAAATTTAATTGATTATCGTTACGAGTTATTTAGCAATCTCGAAAATAACCTAACTGCCTTGATGTCTTTTGAGACAAATCATCAAAACTATGACTATGAAGAATTACTAAAAAATGCACTTCAAATTGGCATGACAGTACACAAAGAGGTGAAAAAACTAAATCAAAAATAATAGGGGGTTATGATAAGCTAAAGTATATTTTAAATGCACTTTAGCTTTAACCTCGCATTTAAAAGTCTGTTGCTAATAAGCCGATAGATTCTCGTTTTATCGTTGAGATAATATACCAACTTGAACATTCAAATCTAACGATTTACCATTGCGTTCAACTGTTAATGGCAATGTTGTGTCTACGGAAACGTTTTCAACCGCTTTTTGTACTTGACTAGGGGTTTTGATCGCCTTTCGATTGACAGATTGTAAGATATCGCCTGCTTTTAACCCTGAACGTTCTGCCGGAGAATTAGGCATTACTTTAACAATTAAAACACCTCTGTCTACATCAATCCTAAACTCTTGACTTTGTTGCAGTTTTTCTTTGATTTCTGGAGTAATTTCTACCATCTGAATTCCTAAATAAGGATGGTCTACTTTACCATTAGCAATTAACTTATTAGCAATTTGTTGAGCTTTATTAATAGGAATAGAAAATCCAATTCCCTGTGCATCTCGAATAATAGCAGTATTCATTCCAATGACTTCACCCCTTGCATTGAGTAATGGCCCACCCGAATTACCTGGATTAATCGCGGCATCGGTTTGAATAAATTCTACTCGTTTATCACCAACACCAACCTGAGAACTCAAGCGGTCAGTTGCGCTAACAATTCCAGTAGTCACAGTATTATCTAATCCTAATGGATTACCAATAGCGATCGCCCATTCTCCTACGTTAAGCTCATCTGAGTTACCAACTTTGACAACAGGCAAATTATCAGCTTCAATTTTGATGACACCGACATCAGTAATCGGATCAGTCCCTAGTACTTTTCCGGTAAAAGTGCGACCATCTTTTAAGGTTACTGTCACTTCATCTGCGCCATCAACTACATGAGCATTGGTCAAAATTTGTCCATTTTTACTGATTATAAATCCTGATCCAGTTCCTCGCTGAATCTGACTATCAGGAACTTCAGGGACTTGTGAGCCGAAAAAGCGTCGGAAAAAAGGATCTTCAAACATGGGAGGAACTTCCGTTTTTACGGTGCGAGACGCATCAATTCGCACCACTGCCGGCCCCACTTTGTTAACAACATCAGTGACAAAATTTTCTGACGTAAAAGGAGGAATAATGGCTAATTCTTCTTTGGTATTAGCAGGTTGTACTTGCGTCGTATTCTCTATTTTATTGGCAAATTTATTTATAAAAAGATTAGGATAGCTAAAAGCGACTGTTCCCCCAATGCCTACTCCCATTCCTAAGAGTACCAAAGAGAGATAGGTGACGGGTTTTTGCCAAAAAGAAGAGTGGCTTTTTCTGGGATCAGATTTCATATAATGGGGTTGAAAAATGTTGTCTTTCATCATTGTCTTACTTTAAAATTAATTATAGGAGAAAAAAGTCAGTCCGAGTGAGGAGCGGCTTATTGGAACACAACATTGGACTGACATTTCTAAATATAAACTCGCAATATGACAGCTTTGTGACGCGATTATGACATTTTGATGTCAAAAGTCAAGCAGCACTGCTCATCTCCAATTGGTTACTAAAATTGGGGTCTGACATACAGATGATGATGATGTTACATGGATAAATAAACATCTTCAATGCGCCTCATACTTATTTAGCCAAGATATTATCGACTCGACCGACAACCACAGCATTATATGTCACTTACCATTCAACAACTAATTGCTTGGAAACAGCAAAGCCGTCCTATTATCACTTTAACGGCCTGGGATTATGCTTTTGCTGAACTCTTAGACTTAGCAGGAATCGATATTATTCTAGTAGGGGACTCGCTGGCAATGGTAGCTCTTGGACATGATACAACGTTGCCTGTTACCCTCGACGAAATGTTACATCATGCAGCCGCCGTGCGTCGTGGCACAAAACGCGCTTTAGTAGTTTGTGATTTACCTTTTTTAAGTTATCAAGAAAGCCTTAGTCAAGCCATTCGTTCAGCAGGACGAGTTCTCAAAGAAACAGGCGTAAATGCAGTTAAATTAGAAGGGGGACACCCTGGTGCGGTGGAAACAGTTGCTAGATTAACTGAGATTGGCATCCCGGTGATGGGTCATGTCGGTTTAACCCCTCAATCTGTAAATCGTTTAGGGTATCGTCAACAAGGACAAACCGAAGCAGAAGCAGAACGTATTCTCTTAGAGGCGATCGCTTTATCTGAAGCAGGGGCATTTGCCATAGTATTAGAGCATATCCCCCCCCCATTAGCCAGAGCAATTACGGATAAGTTACCTATTCCTACCATTGGTATTGGCGCAGGGCCTGATTGCGACGGACAAGTATTGGTAACGGCGGATTTATTGGGACTATCTGCCAGAAAACCACCTTTCGCTAAGTCTTATGTTAATTTACGCCAAGTGATTACTAAAGCTGTTAATGAGTTTTCTCAAGAAGTTCGAGAGGGTAAGTTTCCTGAGTCTCACTAAGTGAAGTCTTTTCTTTTGCTTTTTGAGTTAACCTTATTGATCAATCTTCTTGATGAAGGCTTTTTTACAAGACTTAAATTAACTGGAAAAATAAATGACTACTAAAGAACAAATTATTCAAGCAATTGAAGAGGTTCCCGAACCAATACTCACTAAAATTTTAGAGTTTATTAAATTAGTAAAATATCAAGAGCCATCCGAAGAACTTGATGTTTTACTATTAAGTGAATCGGCTTTGGCCAAAGACTGGTTAACCGAAGAAGAGGAAAAAGCGTGGCAAGATTTGTAAAAGGAGATGTGGTCGTTGTTCCTTTTCCTTTTTCCGACCTATCTCAGTCTAAACGTCGTCCCGCTTTAGTGATTTGTAATCTTCAAGGAAGTGATCTTATTTTATGCCAAATCACTAGCCAAAATCCCAACGATATCTACGCAATTTCTCTAACTAATAATAATTTTCAATCGGGTGGACTTAATCGAAATAGCTATATTCGACCTAACAAAATCTTTACGGCTACTGAAAATCTTATTCTCTACAAAATTGGTCAATTGAAAGTTGAGAAAGGTCATCAGATTATCACTAAAA
>JBCDDV010000389.1:0-3979 GCA_039180145.1 Cyanobacteria bacterium P01_G01_bin.49
GAAAATTGATGTAATATCCAGTTGATTTAAGACCCAGTGGGGTATTGTATTACTACTCCATTTTGCTATTATCTAATAATTACTAAGGCAACAAAAACTAGTATCAACCCGATGCTCAAAGAAATTAAAGAAGCAGTAAAATGCGTAATCAATAAAGATAACCAGATTAAGCTCACGTATAAGACGGGAGTAAATTTACGCTGTTTTATTAGAGGAAAAGTGATCGCCTTCAAGACAAAAACTCAACTCAAATCTCTAATCAATTAGAAGAATGGTTTTTGTATTAGTCATCATTGTCCAAAAATCAGGACTGGAGCAGCATTTCCAAAAAATTTCCAAAAAATAACCGTTCTGACGTAGCCTATCGTTAATCTTTAGTGTTAAGGTAGGTTCATCAATGACTGTTATCTGCTAAGGAGAGATCTATGCTACACCGCAAGATTTATCAGCTTTGTACAGAAAATCGAGAGGTTTGTCTTTTCTTGCGGGATCAACAACGTTGGATCGAAGCAGCGACTATTGTTTCCTTAGAAGGAGACTTAGTCACCATTCGTTACGAAACCGAAGAAGATGACGAAATTAGCTCTTGGGAAGAAATGGTGAGACTCGAAAGCATTGGGGCAATTAGTCAAAAACTTGCATCTGTTTCACGGTACAACTCAGATATTACTATCTCTGATGACTGTCCAGAAGCAGAACAAATTCATCCCCACTCCCCTGATTCTAACCAAGACCAAAGAGACTAAAAAGGGCAAAAATAAGCTCAATAATTTTGATGCCGGAATAGTCCGGCCGTTTTTTTTTGTCAAAATAATTTAAGCTCGGCCAATAATTATACCAAGTGAGTTCGACAAAAATAATTTATAGACCACTCGACCTTTTTCAGAAGTCTCAAATCCTGATTCTCTCGTTGAAAAAATCCTAACTCCGACCTCCGAACTCCTAACACCGAACTCACGTTTATCCCATGTTTTAATCTGTCGCAGGATTAAGACGAACAAACGCGACAATATCTAACGTTTCCTCATCAAAATTTAACTTTAAAAGTCTGGCAACAATTCCTCGTTCTTCAAAGGTGGCTAAGTCCAATCTTTGATTAATACCTGTGGTTAAGAGATCTAAAAACCGTTGTGACAACTTTCTTTCGTTTAAAGTTGCACTAAAATCAATCAATTTAATCGATCTTCCTTTTTCGACATCAAAACCAACCTCTGCGGCAATCGCTAATTGATTGTTAGTTTCTCCCTCTTCTGCTACTTGTTCTAATTCAGCTTCTAATCCTAAGCGATTTTTTTCAATAAAGTTTAAGCGTAATGTTAATATTTCAAATTGAGGAGCTTGGGCAGGTAATAAACCATCAATTAATGTTTGTAACTGGCTTTTAATATTAGTTGATTCTAAAGCTTGATTGAGATCACTTTCTTTGATAACAACCCGAAACGCACCCTGAAAAGGTTTATTAAGAGAAGTTTGTATCTTTTTAAGTCCTCCTGGTTCTTGAAGACGATTAAGATTGAGATCAATGGGATCGGTTTCTAACTCAAACGATTCTATTCTTAAATTTTCAATCAGTTCGAGTCCTCGACTGGCAATGCGAATACGGTCAATTTTCCCTTGAAGGGGTTGATAACTAGGGGTATTATCAACCCGAACGGCTAATTCTTCAACGCCTGCTACTTGAGACCGTAACGTATCTGCCACTACCGTATCAACAATTAAACCAACAGGAGAGATAGCTGTAATAAAACTAGAAAGAAGAATGGTAAACCATTCCATAGGACAATAATTCTCCGATATTAATCTATCTCATAGAGGGTAGCACTTCTGCTAAAAATAAACCCCTGATTGAAATCAGGGGTCATTTGGGTTAGCAAGCAAGGTTTTAAACTTTTATCAGAGACAAAAATTTCAGATTAGCTCATCCATTCTAAAACGGCTTCTTCTTTGGTATTGGTGCGACGAGAAGGGGTTTCTCGCTCAAACTTCATGTGAATAGAACGGTTTTGCTCTCCATCTGCTGCCACCGCTACGATAGGATAGTCAATTAAACCATCCTGGAAGGACATTTGGAAGCGGAAAGTTCCGTCAGGACTAAGTTTGATGGGACGACCCCCAATGGTTACAGTGGCATCAGGTTCCGTTGCACCATAAACAATTAATTCAGCATCGGCTACTAACCAGAACTTGCGAGGACGAACAGGTGCTTCTGAGGCAAAACCAATACCGGACATATTGATCCCAGATGCGGTGGGAACTGCCCACATCCCTAAACCAGAGGGGAAAACGTAGGAACTGACGGTTTCTTGAAGCTCATAAGAACTGACCACAGAACCAGCCACGTGCTGCATGGAACCGAACATAGAACCTGCAATGCGCTGTGCTTCTGCACCTTGAGCCATACCGTAAATTTCGTCGTAAAGAGGGCTGTTTTCGTCGATAGTAGCTCCCTGACGATGAGTAGGGGGAACCAATTTGTAAACAGTTTTGTCTTTGAGATCTTCTTCCCAATTAACCGTAACAAAGATGTCTTCTACCCAGTCAGAAGGATAAACAGGAGGAACATGGACAGGAGCAGAGCGGGCCAAAATTAACCAACGGCCATCAAAGGCACGATAACCAATATCTATCACATAGTCGCGATCGCTCACGGGGATTGGTAAATACCATTCTCTGGACATTTCGTCACAGACATATTCTTGGACGCTGTGGGGACTTTGATAGTTGAGATCGATATCACTGACATCATAAACCCGTAAGGCTAACTGTTGTCCACCTTGGCTGCGTAAGTTTTCTTTAGCGTCGTTGGGAATATCCCAGTAAGCATAAGCCCATTGAGGATCACGGGGTAACAGAACAATACGACTTTGTCCATAACCACCAGGAAGTTCGCCGAGTTCATCATCGACATCGGCTAAATTTTCGATGATATTGTCTTCTTGTCCCACTTCAAATTTAGATGCTTCCACTTGTTGCTCCTCCTGAACACTAGATTGATTGTAAGAAATTGGTTCAACTTGAACTGTTTGCTCGTTAAAAGGGGTCTGTTCGTTAATGGCTTGTTTTATAGAACTTAATAGCTGCGCTTTACGCATCCGACTATAACGGGAAATGTTACATTCACTCGCTACTTTTCGTAGCTGTCTCAGGGTCATTTCCTCTAAAGGTTGTCGTTCTTCTCGTGCCATGAGGTCACTCTCCGATTAATTGTTACGGCCCATAGCTCCTGGCAATGGATGATGGTTAACTCAATGAGTCTGACATCATAGGATTTATTCATTTAATTTTATGTAACAGAAAAAAGCCGGGAATGGTCAAGGGGTAAATCTGGTGAATTTTAGGGAGATTACGAGTTTAAGACCTTTTGGGGATCATTATGTCATGAATTTTTAACAGAATCAACAATTGAGATCCCAAAAAAAAACAAATGTCAGGACATTTAAACATTTTAGGAGAAACAGGGACAATCAGAAAAGCGTCACCGTGGTTATCGTCTCTTTTTTTCGACTCCGTTACACTCAACCTATGTGTGAGGAGTAAAAACGTACAGAAAAAGCCCTTGAAGTCGAAACATGGCAAGACGTTCAAAGGCTTTTTTATTGTTTATGGTCAAATATAATTATTTTCTCGTTTTTTAGGGACTTATTAATTGCACACTTTCATAATAATTGAAAATGGCTGTATCCTTTCCCTATTGCCTCTCTTGAAAAGTTGCTCTACTTGGGGAGACCCCAAGACCGCACTTTTCACTGTTCCCTGTTCCCTGTTCCATTTCTCAACTGTATAATTCATTTTGTGTACTTACTTAAGACGTTTATTCCTCTTTAGGAAGCGTTACCCCTGCTATTTCTAACACTTCTAAAAATTGCGCTTCTGATAGTTGGGCAATACCCAATTTTTGTGCCTTCTTTAGTTTATCACCAGGTGCTTTGCCAATCACAACATAATCAGTTTTAGAACTAGGAGAACTGGTCAGGGTTCC
>JBCDDV010000390.1:0-3979 GCA_039180145.1 Cyanobacteria bacterium P01_G01_bin.49
CACAGGTTAAACTTGGTACAATAAATTTATTGATTAATCAATAACTGACTTAACGATCAAGACTAAACAAATTAAAAACACAACAATTTTTTGTATGCGTTATTTTATTAATCATAAAACCCATTATACTTATAATCAACCCGTATTTTTAAAACCTCATATTATTAGACTATATCCCCATTCTAACGGATGGCAAAACTTACTTGATTTCTCTATAGACATTGAACCAAATCCCCTTAATACTGCCCAAAATATTGATTTAAACGGGAATAATATTATTCAAGCTTGGTTTAAAGACGCGACAGAAAAATTAACAATTAATGTTAAGGCAGAGGTCGTAACCTTGATAGATAATCCCTTTAATTATTTATTAGAACCTTGGGCATTGACTCTCCCTATTGATTATCCAACTTCTCTATTTAAAAATTTGCAACCTTATCTAAACTTCTATCATCAAAGTCCTGACCCCAAAATTGTGGAATTAGCCCAGGATATTTTACATAATGTAGAAGGAAATACCCTGAACTTTTTGGCGGAATTAAACCAAAAAATCTACAAAAATTGTCAATATATTGTTAGAGAAACAGGAGAACCTTGGCAGCCAGGCATAACCTGGAAAAAACAACAGGGATCTTGTCGGGATACTGCCTTGTTATTTATGGAGGTGTGTCGTGTGGTAGGATTAGGCGCGAGATTTGTCAGTGGGTATCAAGAAGGCGATCGCCATCAAAAACAACGAGATTTACACGCTTGGGTAGAAGTTTATTTGCCAGGTGGTGGCTGGCGAGGTTATGATCCGACTTATGGGTTAGTGGTGGCCGATGGACACATTGCTTTAGCTGCCAGTTCTTGCTCTCAAGAAGTCGCTGCCATCACCGGAGAAATTGCCCCAGTGAGACCCATTATTGAGACAAATCAGCCCCCAAAATCAGCGATCGCCGTGGATCTTGTCATTGAACATCGCTCATAATTTATATTCAGGTAATCTCCGAGAAAACCTCGGAATTGTGAACGCGCTTCTTACTTCTCTCATAGCGAGTTAAGTCGTTTCGGATAAAATCCCTCTATTGCTTGAGGAGGCTGATTCCGTTTATTCTGTTTAGTAAGAAAAGAAAAACGCTTAAAGAAAGTAGCATGGCTATTCATCAAACGCAAGCAACTACAATTGCTGTCGTGGGAGATATTCACGATCAATGGGAAAATGCAGATAATCTCGCTCTAGAACAGTTGAACGTCGATCTTGCCCTATTTGTTGGCGACTTTGGCAATGAATCTGTTCCTATTGTCCGTTCCATTGCCGAATTATCCCTTCCCAAAGCAGTAATTATGGGCAATCATGATGCTTGGTACACTGCGTCCGCCTGGGGACAAAAAAAATGCCCTTATAACCGCCAAGAAGAAGACTGGGTACAAGCGCAACTAGATTTATTAGGGGATACTCATGTTGGTTATAGCAAACTGGATTTTCCTGAGCTAAAATTATCAGTGGTGGGAAGTCGTCCCTACAGTTGGGGTGGCCCGGAATGGAAAAATAAGGATTTCTTGCGCGATCGCTACAACGTCAGCAACTTCACTGAGTCTACTCAAAAAATTGTGGCGGCTGCCCAACAAACAACCCAAGACACAGTTATTTTCTTAGGACACAATGGCCCCACAGGGTTAGGAGAACACCCTGAAGCTATCTGTGGTAAGGACTGGCAACCCTTGGGAGGAGATCATGGTGATCCTGATTTTGCGGCTGCTATCGCTCAAATTTCTCATTCTAAGAAAAATATTCCCTTAGTAACCTTTGGTCATATGCACCATCGTTTACGTCATACCCGTTCCCAACTCCGAACTAGGGTAATTGATAATAAGAAAGGAACGGTTTACTTAAATGCGGCTAATGTTCCCCGAATTATTGAGGAAAATGGGCATAAATTACACAACTTTTCCCTTGTTTCTCTAGAAAATAATCAGGTTACAAAGATTGATTTAGTTTGGGTTGATCATCATGGGGCGATCGCCACTCAAGATTGTCTTTATAATCAGCAAGAAATCCTTTCTTCGGTGGTTTAATTAATCATTAATGGCACAACAAGCAACAACAATTAAATTCATTTCACCTCAATCTTCTCAACTGCGATCTGCTTTATTAATTTATCTTCCAGGTATGGACGGAACTGGCAAATTATTTCATCGACAAGCGGAAAGATTGGGGGATTTCTTTACTATTCGTTGTTTATCAATTCCACCTCACGATAGAAGTAATTGGCAAACTTTAGCTCACATAACCATTGATTTGATTAAAAAAGAATTAGCAATACAAGATAAATGTTCAGTTTATTTATGTGGAGAATCATTTGGTGGCTGTTTAGCCATTAAAGTTGCCTTAGAAGCCCCTGAGTTATTTGAAAAAATTATTTTAGTCAACCCAGCTTCTTCTTTTCATAAACGTCCGTGGTTAGGACTGGGAGTTTACTTAAATCAATGGTTACCCGATTTTTTATATCAAAATTCTACCCTCGGCTTTCTGCCTTTTTTAGGCTCATTAGGAAGAATCAAACAAGAGGATAGTCAAGCTTTATTAAAAGCAATGCAATCTCTTCCCAAAGATATCGTTATTTGGCGAATATCTCTGCTTAGAGATTTTCAAGTCAATTATGAAAAACTCAAACAGTTTCAGCAACCTACTTTAATTTTAGCAAGCTATCGAGATCGATTATTACCATCAGTAGAAGAAGGTCAACAATTAATTAGACATTTTCCAAATGGACAGTTAAAAATTTTACCCGATAGTGGACACGCTTGCTTATTAGAAACAGAGATGAATTTATCAAAAGTGTTAGAACAAAACAATTTTTTACCAAAATGTCAGCAAAATACTTCATCGGTAAGTTTATAATAAGTATTTTGGGCTTAGTACAATAAAAAAAATAAGTTGCTGATGAATAATTTTTCTCAAACGCCCCATTCTGGGTATCACTGGAATGGTAGTAATCAACGCTTTTTTGAAGGTTGGTATTATCGGATTACTTTACCAGAATGTGGGCAAACTTTCGGCTTTATGTATTCAATTGATGATCCCATTGGTGGTAAGTTACATAGTGGTGGTGCAGCCCAAATTTTAGGAGCAAATGACGAATATTTATATCGAATTTTTCCTGATGTTAAAACATTTCAAGCTGAGACAAATAAACTAGCGTTAAGCCATAGAAATCTTTCTAAATTACCAGAAAAAAACCAACAAATTCGAGAAGGTTATCAAGCAACAGCTACCCTCAATCAAGGTTATATTTGCGATCGCGTGACTCAAAAATATTGTCAATGGCATTATACAATTGAGCCAATTGATGGGTGGGGAAATCGTAATCAACCACCAAAAGCAACTGCAGGATGGTTATCGTTTTTACCTATTTTTGATCCAGGATGGCAAGTCTTGATGGCTCATGGATGGGCCACAGGTTGGGTTAATTGGAATGAAAAAAAGTACGAATTTAATCAAGTTCCTGCCTATATTGAAAAAAATTGGGGTCGCTCTTTTCCTAAAAAGTGGTTTTGGATTAATTGTAATAGTTTCATCAACGAACCTTACCTCTCATTAACAGCAGCAGGAGGCATTCGAGAAATATTTGGCTTCCATGATTCAGTGGGATTAATCGGACTTCATTATCGAGGAAAATTTTATGAATTTACCAGAGATAATAGTCAGTTATCTTGGCAAATTCAACCTTGGGGAAAATGGGAAATGCAAGCACGAAACAACGACTTTGTAATTAAAATTGTCGGAACAACAGACCAACCTGGAAATTATGTTCGTGTTCCGACAGATGACGGGTTACAATTTCACTGTCGAGACACCATGCAAGGACAAATAACCCTTGAATTACGTCAGCACTCAGGGAATTTGCTTCTCAATGCAACCAGTCATTTAGGAGGGTTAGAAGTTGGGGGGAAGTCTTGGCATAAACCTTGGGTTAAAACAAAAATTTAGGAAAAA
>JBCDDV010000391.1:0-3971 GCA_039180145.1 Cyanobacteria bacterium P01_G01_bin.49
AAATAATTCATCCTGATGATGAATCTCGGTGTTATCTTGATTAACTTGAAGATGAGTCAAGACATCCCAGGTTTTGATAATTTTCCCCTCTAAAGAATAGCGTTTTTTGGTTCCTTGCCAATTTCCTGTATGATAACGGCAGAAATTATTCCAGTTTTGAAGTTGTAGATTCATACTTTCTAAGAGATAAAAATTATCTTGTCTATTATAGTAAATACAATCTGATCAAGATATTAATCAATGACAAAACCATCGATTAGCGGACTATATGAAATTGCTATTGGGATTACAGCAGAACAAGAAAGCCACTTGCTTAACTATTGGCAGAAGTTTGGCTTTACGGTTAGTCTCTCTGGAACCTTAAGTGCAGAAAAAGCCCAAAAATTATATGGTGTTGAGTCAAATTTGCGCTCTCTCCGTCTGCATAATCAAGTCAAAGATAGAAGCTTACTTCGTCTGATGATTTGGGATAATCCGATTAATGAAGGATTACAATTAACTCCCCTCAAAGTGTTGGGAAGTCGTTGGGGAACCTCTTTATCTTTAGATGTTTTTAATGTTGCCAATCATGCAGAAGATGCTGTGACTGCTGGACTCCCTATTTATTACGTTCCTCCGCAAAGAAATTTGATTAATCGACCCAAAAATTTTCAACCTTTTTATCAAGCAAATCCCTGTGTTCATGAAATGGTTTTAATTCAACCGTTAACCCGACAAGTTATTTTTCAACGCCATGATTATACCCGTCCTAATTCTGGTATTGTTAATCCCGATGCTGATTTTAAAGCCTCAGAATTTGTTCATGCAGGGTTAATTGTTGATTGTGATGATGAGACATTAGATTTTTATGATAAGGTTTTAGGTTTAGTCCGAATTGTTAATAATTCTGAAAGCAGATATAATTTAGCTGCGCGTAATATTCTTGATGTCAAAAAAAATGATCCTCAAGAAAGAATGCTTAACTATTATTTTATTTCTCCTGGTTATTCTTTGACAGAAAAAAATCAAATCCAGTCAGGTAACTTTGAAGTATTACGCTTTGAAGGAACGTTAGAAAATAAACATCTCAATTCTCGTCCTGGTTGTTTAGGAATGTCTTTATATACGCTGAGATGTACCCAAATCAACTCATATCATCAAAAAGTCTTTAATAGTGACGCAACCGAAATTACAGATATTGATATTAATGAGTTTGCAGAAAAAAGTTTTTCTTTTGTTGCACCTGATGGTTATTTTTGGACATTATTAGAAAGTTAAAGTAGGTAATAATCACTTAGTTTACTGTAAATGTAATCCTCCATCAATAGGAAGAGCAACACCTGTAATAAATGCTGCTTTAGGAGAACATAAAAAAGCAACCACTTGACCAATTTCTGCGGGAGAACACCAACGCTGCATCGGGGTACTTTTAATTCTTTGCGCCATGATTTCACCATCTACTCCACCTGCTTTAGATGTCACAGAATTCCAAGCTTCTGTTTTGGTAAACCCAGGAACAATAACATTAACTGTAATCTGTCTTGGGGCAAGAATTTTGGCGTAGTATCGAGTTAAAAACTCCACCACTGTTTTTCCGGTTCCTGGCATAATATAAGAAAGTTTTGGTGTCTGAGATATGTTACATCCTGGAGAAGAAGTTGCCACAATATAGCCGTTGCCATTCTCCATATAAGTAACGGCTTTTTCTAGACAACGAATAAAACATTTTGGATAAACATTTTGATAATAATCATATTGCGCTAGACTCGTTAAATTGCCATCTCCTAATAACTGGCGCTGATGACCAGCCGCTAATTCTGCCTCTTCTGATGTTGGCGGTGTTGTTAATCCTAAATACAACCCTGCATTGTGAATAAGTGCCGTTAATTTACCATTAAAATTATGTTCTAAACAGGCAAACAATTTGTCCACGGTTTCTGATTGAGAGACATCACCTTTGACTGTATAAACTTTGATTCTATAATTAGATTCTAAGGATTTTTTTGCTGCATTGGCTGCTGCTTCATTACTATTAAAGCCGAGAATTAGATTATAGTCATCAGCAGCAAGTTTTTCAGAGATGCCGAAACCAATTCCGCGAGTTCCTCCGGTAACAATGGCAACTTTTGAGGTCATAGTTTTGTTATCTGTTAACTTAGTTCCATGAATTATAGTATAAGCTTTAAAGAAAATAAGACAATGATTGAAAAATATGAACATGAATGTTAAAACACAAAACTGGAAAAATTTTACTGATCAACATCTTCATGATTGGCATGGTATTTGGACAAGATATACGCCAACAGGAGATGTAAAAGAGTCTTTTCGGAGTCTCAGACATTTTGAAAGTAATTCTGACAAAACAGAAATTTATCAGCTTAATAAATATATTTATGCAGAAGATAATGTCAAAGAAGAAAGTTGGCATTACAATGAAGCAAAAAATAGCTTATCGAATGGCATGTTTCATCCCCAAGCTGAATCAATGCGGGGCTATTTCTTCGAGCCTGGTCATTCTGCTTGGTTAATTATTCAGTTACAATCGGGATCTTTCTTTGGGATGGAGTTATTTTTTCGATATCAACATCTTAGACATAGTGTCAGTATGGTTTACGATGAAGCGGGAAACTTATTTAGAACGGCTAATATTCGAGAAGATTCTACCGGCTATCCCTCTTCTTATTGGTCAATAGAATTAAACCAGCTATCTCAACAAAATTTATCAAAAAACTGGCAAGGAACTTCAATCACAATTACGCCTGATCTACATATTTCTGAACCTGTTCCTACTCAATTAAGTTGGGGTTGGCAAGGACATAAAACTTTTTTCTTACCTGATGGCGTTTCGATTAGTTGTCCAGAGAAAGTTGCAGTTGGGACTTCTTTTACTTGTGTTGCTAATTGGTTAATTAATTCGTCAGCTATTCATCAATTAATCGCTAATTATGATGACTCTGGTGCATTTAACTGTTTAACCCTCGAAAGATGTGAGTTAAAATGATCATCATCAATCTCTAAATCAGGGTATCAGCATAAATAAACTGATATCCTTCTTGTTTAATTTTACTGTTATCAACTCGCGCATTAAGCGCACTAAAAGGAGGCTTACTATCATCCCAGGAAACGCGTTCTAATTGTTGGCGATCGCAGATTAAATCACATAATTTCTGACTGGTTAATTTAAGATCATTCACTAAGTTATAAACCCCATGACATCGCTTCTGACGGACAAATTCTATAGCAGCAACAATATCGTCTAAATGTATCCAACTGGTATAATTATTGCCACTACCAGGTAAGGTTTTGCCAGCCAAGTGTCCTAACCGTTTATCTAACTCTCTTCTTGGGCCATAAATTCCCCCCAAGCGTAAAAGACAAACTTTGAGATCTTGTCTATGTAATCCCAATAAAATTTCTTCTGCTTCTACTAAAACTTTGCCATAATCACTCTCTGTATCCAAAGAAGAAGTTTCATTTACCCATTCCCCTTTTTTATCGCCATAAACTGAACCACTACTAATGTAAATTATCTGTTTAACTGTTGAATTATTTTGCAATGCAGTTACTAAATTTCTGGCCATCGGTAAATAAGTTTTGCTGTAAGTTTCTGCATCAACTTGGCGATCGCTGATAGGAGCAACACTTACTAAAATAGTCTCTTGATTATTAATCACCATTTTAACGGCTTCTAAATTATCTCCTGTCATCACAATGCTTTGATCAGTAATATTTTCAAGCTCTATAACTTTTTCTTTTCTAGTAGTAGTTCCTGTTACTAAATATCCCTGTTGATGCCAATAACTTGCGACTGCTTTTCCTACATAACCGCAACCAATTATGGCAACTTTTTCTAATAATTGTTCGTTTTCTTGCTTTGTCATGGAAAATTTCTCTATACTATGTTTATTTTTAAGACTTTGATTAGTTATCTTTTGCGTTTATTATTATTAGCTAGTGTTAAGGTTTTAGTTACTATAACAAGACTTTTTCAT
>JBCDDV010000392.1:0-3970 GCA_039180145.1 Cyanobacteria bacterium P01_G01_bin.49
GTAAGCAGAGGAGCAGGGAGACCTTCGCACTCGGAGAGGGCTTTTCGGTTTTCTCCCCCGCCCCCTGCCCCCCGCTCCCGTGCAGTCTCAGCGAGGTTTTTGAGCAAAAACTGCGTAGTATTGACCTGACTCCTGCCTCTTGCCTATCTTTATAAGTAATCTACGATAACTGGATTTAGTATTAGAACTCGACGGTTCTTGAGTTAAATCCTGCTAGCCAGCAACTGAAGCTTCTTTGGATTTTTTGACAATAATTTGTCTTACGATGTTAAAGTGAGAACGATTATCATTATATTTTTATTTTCGGAGAAGACAAGATGTTCAATTTTCGGCAAAGTATTACGGTATCAGTGTTTGGAGCTTTGAGTAGTATAGTTTTCTGGACAGAAAGTCCAGCCCAAGCTGTCACCTTCCAACTGTCATGGACTGGGCAAATACTTGGTTATCAGGCTGAGGGTTCATTTAGCTATGATGAGACCAAAGATTATGACAATGGCATTGTTAGAAAAGATAACCTCGAATCCTTTGACATTGAGTTTTTTGACCCAGAGGGCAATCTTATCAAAGAATTTATCGATAATCATTTGACCTATCCCGACTTTAATTTCAATTTCGATACAGAAACGGGAATAATCTTACAGGATGGCTTTTTTAACGAACCAAATGGGATCGATATTGGGGAGTATGTGTTTGATGAAGCTAGTGGGTTGGCTGATGGGTTGAATTTTTGGTCGGCTGCACCTACTGGAGAGGATGGTGTTACGATTCCTCACGTTCATTTAACCGACTTTGGCAATGATTTTCCCGATTTAGAAATTGGTTTTGGTTCTCATTTAGATGTGGCATTCTTTACCCGAACCACTGCCGAATTATTAGACGATCCAGCAGCAGGGGATGAATTCGGACAACGGATGATTGCCAGTAAAGTCCCTGAACCCACAAGTCTTTTAGGACTAGGATTGGTTTCACTGATGGTACTGGGAAAACGTAAGAGTTTTATTACAAGAGGTTAGACAGTCATGAATTGCATTTTTAGCAAACGGACAGCCAGTGAGTGTGTCCTCATGGCGATAGCATTACTTTTGTCTGTCTGTCAAGCTCAAGCTGCCACGATTTTTGCTTCAGGACAGCGTTTAATCCCTGCTTTACCAGGCGTTCATGACGATCTTCGGGAAAACTTTATCTATGTCATTGACTCTAGTACGGGGATAGCTACGTCAGTATCCCCTGAAACAACTGGTCTTCCTCCAGCCCTTGCTGGAACAGTGGATCAAAAACTGCTCGGTTTTGCATCGGGCGGACAATTAGTAGAAATCGATTCATTGACGGCTAATTTAACGCCGATTGGTAGCGCCAATGGACTCACTAGCACTGGTTTTGACATTCTCGATGATCAGCGTGGATTTCTCATCCCCTTTGATAGCAACTTCAATACACAGCAAATTCATGCCCTCGATCTAGATACGGGGATAGCAACTCCCAAAGGAAGTGCGACAGAGGTTGGAGATGCGATCAATGAAATACGAGGAACGCCACCAGGAACGGCAGAGCCTTTTGTTATTAGTCTTGGTTCGGTCGAAAATCAACTTTACGGCGTGGATCTCGATACCGATAGCTTAATTAACTTTAATCCTGAGACAGGAGAGGCGGCGGTTGTCGGTTCGGTAGGAGCGGTTACTTCTGGCGATCGCTCTATCTACAGTGGATTTGCTGCACTGACTGGAGTAGATACGAATCAGGATGGCTCTTTTGATACTTTATTCGGCAATGTTAATTTTATTGACTCTGATAACGATCCTGATACCCTTTCTGAGCGATTGGGTGGAGTTGCTCGATATAATCTCACCGATGGCACTTGGGAATTGGTAGGAACGAATCCGGGAGTCATTTTCTTTGGTTTTGCTAGTTCACCTACTTCTGTTCCTGAACCGGGTTTTTTATTTGGCATTATCACAGTTAGTCTTTTTGGGATTTGGGCAAAAAGAAACGTCAAAGAGTAGCCATTGTTTTGAGCAATATTTTTTTGTTTGTAGAGCAATTTACGACTTACCTTTTTATTTCTAGCTATCTAACTAACTTTAAATTTAGATAACTAATACCTATAACTATAAAATGGATAGATAAGTGAGTCGTTCTGAATTTTCAGCAACAGAAACTCCAATTAACGTCACATGACTCTCTAAAGGAATAGAAGCAAAATAGCAACAGAGTTCTTCCGTAGTTCCTCCAGGACATAAAGGACAATCGTTGACAATTATTGGTAAACGCTCTCCCCATTCCTGTAATCGCTCTTCCATCTCGACCATATCTAATCCATACATATCAGATGGATTACGTTGAGCGCGAAGATGTAACGTAACTTGAAAATTATGCCAATGGTTCTCTATCCAGATTGGCGGATTATGATGCTTGCGACGGAAGGTAGCACGGATTTGATAATCGAAGATTAGGAACTGCTTAATCACTTGTAACTATGAAGGTAAAATATTAGACAACATCATTTATCTTTTAGAGCCTTATTTCCACCATTACCGCACAATAGAACCCACTTGGGAGCTTTTTTGAGAAAACATGTACTAAGAAACATCTCGACTATCCTCAAGCTCTTACTTTATTATCTCTAAGTCTCGGTCAATCTGGGAATCAATTGAGCTAAGTTACAAGGACGATGGCGAGAATCGAGTTGCTCTTTGATAATACTCCATCCTGTTTGACAAGCACCGCTAGAACCAGGCAGACAAAAGATATAAGTCCCATTGGCCACGCCAGCCAAAGTCCGAGATTGAATGGTGGAGGTTTTAATTTCTTGATAGGAAATCATCCGAAATATTTCACCGAAACCTTCAATTTCTTTATCTAATAAGGGTTTAATGGCTTCTGGTGTACCATCTCGCCCTGTAACTCCCGTCCCACCTGTGGTTAAAATGACTTGAACCGATTTATCTGCAATCCACCCCGATACTACAGCACGAATTTGGTAAATATTATCGGGAATGATAGTTTTTTCGGCTAAAAAATGTCCTGTTTTGGTTAAATTATCCACTAATATTTTGCCCGATTTATCATCCGCTTCTGTTCGTGTGTCAGAAACCGTTAGGACGGCAATTTTTAAAGGGAGTAAAGATGTATTTTGGTTCATTTCTAGTTCTTATTAAATTAAGCTCTAAGAGAAATATTTCTCTACTTCTAAAACACTTTTGCCAAAACAACTATTCACGATCTCGGTAACGTGATCGCTGTTCAAGTTAGGCAAAGAATTGCTTGTCGTTAATTCTAAATATTCTGACTCACGATAAACAAAGAATCTAATTTTCTTATCTTCCCACAGCCAAACTTCGGCAATTTTTAAATATTGATATTTAGTTAAATCGTCGATACTCCCTGATGTTAGATTTATTTCTACTGCTAAATCTGGCTTGTCTTTGTCTATCTTAAAACAGTAAGCTACGTCAGGTTCTTTCCCTTCTTTTCCTTCTTCCTTGAGGGTAGTTTGATTGTAAGGAAACAGTGCAAGGTTATTTTTACGGCAGTAAGTCCAAATAATTGCTCTAATATAATCACCAATCATTTCATGGTTACGTCCTGGGGACACGATAGTAATGACTCCGTTGCGAAATGAGACTCGTTTACTTGGCAACTCTAAACTAATATATTCAGCCCAAGTCGTATTAGTAATTGTGGTAATGCGATCACTTTTTTGTGTTCCGATACTTAACATTTTTACTCAGGAGATATAGTTATTTTGATTCTTTATTTATCGTATATTTTAGCCAGGATAGTAGCTAAGAGACCGTAGTCATTTTAAGTTTAGCGTACAATAAAAGATTAAGCATAAAAGCGATCGCTTTTTTGGGTGCCAATACTCAACATTTTTTACTTAAGAGATATAGTTACTTTGATTCTTTACTAATTTAGAATATCAAACTAAAAAATCTAAACATTAACCTTATTGGCGATCACTTAATCTGAA
>JBCDDV010000393.1:0-3960 GCA_039180145.1 Cyanobacteria bacterium P01_G01_bin.49
AACCGTACTCATTGTCATACTGTGACTTGCTAAAACATTTCAGTCTTTACTCAATGCAAGCAGAGGGACACAACGTAATGCTATTATGCATTAATTAATTATATACTCTGTTTTATCGCTGCTGACGTTGTCTGTAAATTGAGGTTCGCGCGGACAATTGACTAAATGATTAACACCAGAACAATTAGAAGCTTTAAATAAAGGCGAAACAGAATCTATTTTTAGAAACAAGCTAAAGCTTGATTTAGGGATTGGTATAACAGGTCATTCTTATGGAGGAGCGACGGCTGCCCAAGCTTGTTTAACTGATCGTAGATTTGTAGCGGGAATCAATATTGATGGAGCAAGTTGCGGAGATTTTTTATATAAAGATATTAAAAAACCTTTTATGCTTTTAGGCACTCATTTAATCAAAAATATGTATAGAACAACTTATATATACAATACGGAAGATACATATATGGCGATTTTAGATAATACTCAACATTTAGGTTATTCAGATGGTCTATTCATCTTTAGACAAGGAAATATTATCAATCAGATCGGTAGAAGAGAGAAATATGAATTTCGTGAAATTGTTACTAATTGCCACTTAAAGTTTTTTGAAAAGCACTTACTCAGAAATCAAGAAGTCGACTTAAAAGATTTAAGGTACGACGGCTTTGAATTTAGACAAAGGTTAAGCAAGAACTAAATATAATAGGATCTATATTTTAGTTCAATACTCCCTCAAAGAAAACTTTTTCTTAGCAAACCCTAACTATCTTTTGCGAGGTATTAAGTAGTTAAGTAAAACCAAAGTGGCGATCGCCAAAAACGTACCTGCGTAAAAGACTCCTCTAATTTCCCAGACACCAAACGCTAACCCTCCCAACACGGGACCGAGTGCCTGTCCCAAGGGTACGGCAACCGCCACCACTGCCATAAAACCCGCCCGATTCTGGTCGGGAGCTAATTCCGCCAAGAGTGCTTGTGTGGTGGGAAAGACGATTCCATGTGCGATGCCAAACAGGATGCTGGGAATTAATAACATCCAGATGTTTTCGATGCCAGGTGTTATCACTAATGCCAATGTGTAGAGTGAGAAGGAAATTTTAAGCAAAGTCAGTTCGGAGAGCGATCGCGCCAACCGTCCCAGTTGTGATGAAGTCAAAGCAAAAAACATTGCCATACTTGCTAACAAAACCCCAATTTCGATTTCAGAAGCACCGAGAGAAGTCGCCACAGTGGGAATATAGGTTAAATAAGCACCAAACAAGAGAACGAAAAGCGCGACTACTATAAATAACAGCTTAATAACTCGACCGCGACGAAAACTGCGCCAAATATTTCTCAAATAAACCTGGAAATCAAAATTTTCGTAGTGCTGCTGTTGGGGCAATTGTAGCGATCGCCACAGCCAAATTCCGATGAGAACAGCCACTAGGGGCAAAGCAAATGCGTTACGCCATCCCATTGATGCCAATCCACCACCCAGCAACGGATATACCGCCAAACTTAGCCCGATCGCGCTGGCATTAAATCCCATCGCTGCGGTCAATTGCTTCCCAGTATATAGATCGCAAATCAGCGTCAGTGCTAGAGCCTCTAAACTCGCTGCCCCAACCCCTTGCAGAAACCGCCACCCCAACAGGATTTGAAAATTGGGCGCAAAGGCACAGGCAACCCCTGCGATCGCAAACAAAAATAGCGAGGGAACTAGAATAGTTTTGCGACCAAAGCGATCTGCCAAAATACCACAGATAGGCGCACCGAGGGCAATGGGGATAACAAACGCAGTAGTTACCCAACCAATCTGCTGTGGTGATAGTTCAAATTCTTGAGCAATCCCAGGTAAGACAGGATTGATGCTCATGGTTCCCAGAAGTTCCATTAGGGTAATACTAACGACGATGAGAAGATTCGCGTCTCGATAAACAGGTTTAGTGCTTCTACTTGTAGGAGTCAGCTTGTTAGACATTTGCATTGTTCTTAAATTTTGTAATATTTATGAATTAATTGATTTACACGATTCCGCCGTTGACTCGGAGGATTTGACCGTTTATCCAACTACCTTCGGGACTGACTAAAAAGGCCACTGTGCTGGCGATATCATCGGGTTGTCCCAAACGCTCTAAAGGTGCTTTCTGGGCAAACTTTTCAATTAATTCTGCTGATTTACCTTGATAAAATAAATCGGTTGCCGTTGGTCCAGGGGCGATCGCATTGACAGTAATATTCCGTCCTCGTAATTCCTTTGCCATGATGTTGGTAAAGATTTCCACCGCCATTTTCGCGCCCGAATAGATCGCGTAACCTGGCATCGCTAGACCGATAGCACTGGTGGAAAAGTTGACAATACGTCCGTTATTCCGTAAGCGTCGAGCAGCTTGTCTTAGGGTGAGAAACGTGCCACGGGTATTAATATCAAATACCTTGTCGTATAACTCGTCATCTGTATCGGCAATATTTATGGCTTTTGGAGTTTGAATCCCCGCGTTATTAATTAAAATATCCACACCGCCATAGGTTTGTTCGGCCCAATCGAACAGCGATTCTACATCTTGCGCTTGTGAAACATCTCCTCGGACAGCGATCGCCTCTCCTCCTTCACTTTGAATCTCTCGAACTACCGCATCGGCTTGCTCCTGGTTATGGGCATAGTTAACCACAACTGCAAATCCATCTAATGAAAGTCTTTTGGCGATCGCCGATCCAATTCCTCGCGATGCACCAGTGACAATAGCAATTTTTTGAGTAGATAAACCCATTTTTCTTAACCTCCAAAACCTTTTGTAGTAGATTGATTTAGCTTAATTATCAAAAAAAATACCGCTAAAGTCTTTCACGCATTTGCCAAGGTTTTAGGTTTTTTATCATCTTCAAATTTATAATGAAGCTTAAAACTTATTAGAGAATTGGGCGTTACGAGGATTTTATGCTGATTGATCAACGCACCGGAAAGCCAGCGATGCCCCGCCCAGCAACAGGGGCAGTTCACTATCATCTCTTACTCGATAGTCAAAGTGGGTTACACCATACCAGCTTAGAACCAGACTTGTTTAGTACCCACGAACATCATACCCATCAGATTACAGTACCGTTCGAGCGAGCTAAAGGAATCACCTCCTGGCATTCTGCTACAGCAAGTAATAAGCATCAAGAGGTACAGGTAGGACAGTGTTATGTCGTTCCTACTGGGCAACCTCACGGCTTGGCATTGGATCGTGGGGGAGAATTAGTCAATTTTTACCTGTCGCCAGAATTTATTGCCACCAGCATTCCTGAAACTACCGAGGGGCGATCGCTGGAAATTTTAGAGTTTAATATCTCAGACGATCCCCTGATCCGTCAGTTAGCTGCAACTGTGCGAACCGATCGCTTGTTGCATGGGGTTTCTAATAAACTGTTTTTAGAATCGGTGATGAACGTACTAGCGGTGCATTTGGTAAACAGCTATGCAATCTCCAAAATTTCAATACCCAAAGTCGGTAAGTTACCCACACATCTTCTGGTAAAAGTGCAGGAGTATATCGAAGCAAATGATACAAGTAAGATTGCGATCGCCGATTTAGCCAATCTCACGGGTTATAGTAGCGTCCACTTTACGCGAATGTTTAAGAAAGCAACAGGGCAGACTCCCCGTGAATATCTGATGAATCATCGCACCAATAAAGCCAAGCAACTACTCGCAAATACAGAGCTATCAATTGTTGATGTAGCATACGAAAGTGGATTTAGCAGTCATGCTCATTTTTCAACCCAGTTTCGTCGCTTAGTTGGCACAACCCCCCAGGCTTATCGCAAACATAATGAACTCTAGAGTTAGTAGGTTTTATAGCGCAATATAAACAGTAAGACATTACTTGATGTTACTGTGTAGCAAAATCTGTCTCAATAGCACCCTATCGAACCATAAAATCAATAAAAGCCTGAATTCCTGGTGAAACCAGTCTTCGCTCTAAATAAAGTAAAGCAGGA
>JBCDDV010000394.1:0-3947 GCA_039180145.1 Cyanobacteria bacterium P01_G01_bin.49
ATGAAAATTGGTGTTCCCAAAGAAATTAAAGACCAAGAATTTCGCGTCGGGTTAAGTCCCAACAGTGTCAGGGTATTAAGCGATCGCGGACATCAAGTCTTTGTAGAAACCAACGCTGGTGTTGGGGCCGGGTTTACCGATGAAGATTATGAACAGGCTAACGCCAAAATTGTTCCTACGGCTGACCAAGCATGGGAACAAGACTTAGTTGTGAAAGTCAAAGAACCCCTAAAAGTAGAATATCCTTATCTAAAAACCACCAAACTACTCTTTACCTACCTACATTTAGCCGCAGAAAAAGATCTCACCGAAGCTTTAATCTCATCAGGGATCACAGCTATTGCTTACGAAACCGTAGAATTAGCTGACGGCAGACTTCCCCTTCTCACTCCCATGAGTATCATTGCAGGTCGCTTATCAGTGCAATTTGGGGCCAGATACTTAGAAAAGCAACAAGGAGGACGAGGAGTCTTATTAGGGGGTATTCCTGGGGTTTCTCCGGGTCGTGTGGTCATTTTAGGAGGAGGAGTGGTCGGCACAGAAGCGGCCCGTATTGCTGTAGGAATGGGGGCCCAAGTCCAAATTTTTGATATTAGTGTTGATCGTTTGTCCTACTTAGAAATCCTCTTCGGATCGCGAGTAGAATTGCTTTATAGTAATGCTTCTACCATAGAACAAGCTGTTCCCAAGGCTGATTTGTTGATTGGTGCAGTATTAGTCACCGGAAAACGCGCACCAACCTTAGTTCCCAAGGAATTAGTCTCTAAAATGCGTCCAGGTTCAGTCATTGTAGATGTGGCCGTTGACCAAGGAGGATGTATTGAAACTCTGCGCACTACGTCCCATAGTTGTCCGACTTACACAGAAGAAGGCGTTGTCCATTTCGGAGTTCCTAATATGCCTGGGGCCGTTCCTTGGACAGCAACACAAGCCCTAAATAATAGTACCTTACCCTATGTGTTGAAATTGGCAAATGAGGGATTGAATGCCCTAGATAAAGATGCTAGTTTAGGCAAAGGATTAAATGTGAAAAATGGTTCATTAGTTCACCCAGGGGTACAAGAAGCCTTTCCTGACTTAATATCGTGATGTCAAGAAACGAGAAGAATGAATGGATTTTATACAAACTAGTACCAGAACCTTAAAACGAATAGTCGAATAATTCTAACTCATTTTTATGAAGTTGTTCGACTAGTTTCTTGCTATGAGAATTATAAAGTTCTTGATAACCACAAGACTGTTTTCGCGAGTTTAATTTAGGAAGTTCTTCTAATTCTAGATTCATGAGTTTTGAGAGTTTTTTGATATCTTGATTAATATTTTCTACTTTACCAACAAAATCTATTAATAAATTATTGTTACGATCTGCGATATAACTAAGTTGTGGAGATTGATTATTTCCCTTTTGAATTTTCCACTCTAAGTATTGTTCAAATGATAAAGATCGAGAATGAATTAAGGGATAAACTGGATGTTCTTTTGAACGTTTGATATATTCATAATCAGAAACTTCTTTCGCCCAAGGATTTCTAACAAAGGCAAATTTGAATAAACTGTTAAACAATTTATTGCCTAAAATTCTTTGAAGATCGGTGGCTTTTGCATGATGTAAACTATCAGCATTGATCATACCTATTTTGATTCCTTCAGGACTATTAATATATAAAATTCTTTTATGAATGTGAAGTTTAAAGTGCCGTTCAGCGTAGGTAAAAGGACGATTTAGACGTTCATTCATCCTTGAGTGATAAGGAAACAAACAAAATGGACTCAACAGATTTTTGAGTGATGTTCCAGCATTTTTAGGAATATGAATAAAGAGAATTTTTTTTTCAAAGGAAATTAGCATGATTTTTGGGAAACAGTGTTATTGAATCACTTTTCTATTTTAGTAGCGATCGCCTATAGTTTATAGAATTTGACCGATTAAGTACTTAAACAGTAAAATGAATATAACCTCTTCAGTACTGCTCGAACAATCATGGATGCCATAACTTATACTCAAGCACGTAAAAACTTTACTAAGGTCATGAATAAAGTCTGTGAAGATCATGTACCGATTATTATTACTCGTCAATCAGAAAGTTCTGTGGTGATGATGTCTTTGGAAGACTATAGTGCTATCGAAGAAACGATTTACTTGCTGAAAAGTCCCAAAAATGCCCAACGTCTCTATAAAGCGTTAGAACAACTAAGAGAAAAAAAGTATCAAAAGCGCGAATTGATAGACGAATAAAAACATGAACATAATGTTTTTAGATGATGCTTGGCAAGATTATTTATATTGGCAAAAAGTAGATAAGAAAATCTTAAAAAGAATCAATTATTTGATTAAGGATATTCAGCGATCACCTTTTAAGGGAGTAGGTAAACCAGAGCCTTTGAAGTTTGATATGTCTGGATTGTGGTCGCGTAGAATAAATCAAGAACATCGTTTAATTTATCAAGTTCAAGATAAATATATTGTCATTGTGCAATGCCGTTACCATTATTAACCAGTGATGATAGTAATAGAAAAGCGATTCAGTCTTTTATTTCCCTAATATAGCAATTCTAGATAATTAGTGAGAAAATAGTCTTAAAGAACATTAGAGAGTGGTGCAACCCCACTCGCTGAGCAAAACTGCCACTGATGGAAAATTGTTGAGAACCCAGACTCCACATTGCCTTTTTCCGTCTAGCCAGATAAGATTAACTACCGTAAATTAGTTCTTTAACCTTCAGGAGATCAGCCATGTTCAATTTTTCAGGGACAAGACCCAATAATTTAGGTGTAAAAGATGGGAAATTAACTGCTTGTCCTGGTACTCCTAACTGTGTAAATAGTCAAAGTTCTGATTCGCAATCAAAAGTTGCTCCCCTTCCTGCCATGCCAATTTCTGAGTTAAAAAAAGTGATTGAAAGTATGGAAAGAACAACTATTATCGAGGAAACAGATAATTACCTTTATGCTGAATTTCAAACTCCATTAATGGGATTTGTTGATGATGTAGAATTCTATCTTGATTCAACCCAAAATATCATTCATGTACGTTCTGCTTCCCGTTTAGGAAAATCAGATCTAGGCTTAAATCGCAAACGAATTGAAGAAATTCGCACGAAACTTCAAGGGTGAAAATAAGGTTAAATTACTGTAAAATTAAGTAACTAACATGATAATTGGTAACTAACAAAAACTCATGGCTGAAGCATTTACAAAAGGTGGACAAGACGCTTGGTATCATGATCGAGGGCATTGGGCTGGCTATTTTCATACCTACGATAATTTCCAAGTAGGTGATCTTCAAGAAACTCCTCGAAAAGTACATGTTTTCGTGCCAAGAAACTATGAATACAGCCAAGAACGTTATCCCGTAATTTACATGAATGATGGAGATACAGCCTTTTTTTTCGGGGGTGCATATGATAAAACTTGGAATATGCCAGGAATCTTAACTCGGCTATATTTAGGCAATCAAATTCGTAAAGTTATTATCGTTGCCATTTGTCCTATTAACCGTGATTATGAATATACTCACGCTCCGGTTTGGGGAACAGAATGGGGAGGATTAGAACATTATTCTGATTACGTTGCTCACTCAGTTAAAGGATTTATTGATACTAATTATCGCACCATTTCTGATCCTTATAACTCAATGGTATTAGGGTCATCTCATGGAGGGTTAGCTGCATTTTATACGGCAACAAGACACCCCACTAAATTTCGTTGTCTAGCCGCACTTTCTCCCTCTTTTTGGGTAGGATTAGATTCTACGGTTGATTATTCTTTATTAGAATTATCAGGGGGTTTCTTAGGCTCCTTAGAATATTCTGCTTTGCTTCTAGAAGGTTCAAATACTTTGAAAGATCCTAATTTACAACCTAAAATATATTTAGATTGGGGGTTAATTCGAGACGGGGGATTCCACAATTCTTTTATAGAGGAAAGAGCAACAGCAAGAGGTCGG
>JBCDDV010000395.1:0-3946 GCA_039180145.1 Cyanobacteria bacterium P01_G01_bin.49
GATTAAGCGATGCTTCCTGTTTCTTGTTGGCTGCTTCCTGTAATTGTTGTAAATAGGGTAAACTTTCCATCACTGTGTCAAAATCTGGGACAAAATCAATTAAACAGGCTACTTCATTGACTCCTGCTTGTTCAAGACGCTGAATAAAAGGAAGACAACTTTGGGGTGTGCCAATTAATGAGCGTCCTTTCATAAACCCTTCGACCCCAAACAACAATAAACTATCGAGATCATCTTCAGAAAAATTCTTCAAACTAACGTTTAACCCCATACCTTTAGCTAAATTTTCCAGTAGGTCATAGTGGGTTTTGAGATAACGACAGAAGGGTTGTCGCACCTTATCTTTTACGGTTTCTGTCTCTTCTCCCACAAAGGTGTGTACCATCAGAGTAACTGTCTTAGCATCAGGATCATGGCCATATTTTTCTAAATACTGACGATAAAGCTTAATTTTTGGCTCAACTTCTTCTAAGGTTCCCCCTAACAAAGATGTAAGAACATTCGCCCCCATTTTTCCAGCTTCCATAAAGGTTTCTGGCGATTGGCAAGTAATCCAAATCGGTAATTCAGGTTGTAGAGGTTTGGGTAAGATTTTCGCTTCTACGGTTCTGCCAGAAGCATCTGCGTATTCAACCCCTTCTCCTTGCCACAACCGTTGTAAGCCTTTGATGCCGCGCCACATGGTTTGTTTACGGTGGGTATGGGGTTCACGGGAAAGGATGAATTCATCCATTGTCCAACCAGAAGCAAAGGCGATCGCCACTCTACCATTGGATAAATTATCAACGACTGCCCATTCTTCAGCAACCCGTACGGGATGGTGCAAGGGTAAAACAACGCTTCCTGCCCGCAGTTGTATTCGTTCAGTGGCCATTGCTAAAGCCGCATTAATGACAGAAGGATTGGGATAAAGTCCGCCAAAAGCATGAAAATGACGTTCTGGTATCCAAACGGCAGTGAAGCCATTGCGATCAGCAAATTTCGCACTTTCCATTAGTAGCTGATATTTATTAGGTTGAGCGACTGACCCATCGCCATCGAAGTAAAATAAACTAAAATCCATTGTTTCTCCTTAATTAACCTGGTAAGTAGATTTGTCTTTTTAGTGAGAATCAGAAGTGTTATTGGGGGACTAGCCCCCCAAACCCCCCATTAAGTAAACAGCGAAGCAACGTCTGGCTTCCCCCTTACTAAGGGGGACAGGAGGGGGATCTGGAACGAGATGCCTCCCCCACACCCCCTGCATATAAGATTATTGAACTCACTTGATTGTTCTTGAATTACGCTTGTGTAGCATTTCTCGAATTAGTTATGTAATAAAAAGTCCTCATAATCAGTCATCGTTAAAATTTATGCTTAAAAAGCTTTCATCTCTGCTTTCCCTGCCCTCCTTACCAACAAAAATAGTGTTAATTAGATTCACATCAAAATTTCTCCCAGTCCCTAAGTCCCCCCTTCTCTTTCTGCTATCTCTTCGTCAGAAAGATTCTCAACTTGTGCCAATAAATCGGCGATTTCCTGCTGTTCTTCCTCACTTGGCTGATTTTCTTGAATAAGCTTGGCAATGCCAGCAACGGTGGGAGATTCAAAGAGAAATTTTCGCATGGGTAACTCTACTTGAAATTCCTCTCGTAGACGGGAAACTGCTTGAATGGCTAACAAGGAATGACCACCCAACTCAAAAAAGTTGTCATAAATGCCAACTTTTTCAATGCCTAACAACTCCTGTAAAGCGTCAGCGACTTGTTGTTCGATCGCATTACGAGGGGCTTCATAGGGAGTTGATAAGGAGGGTCTGGTATAGGTAGATAGAGATTCCTGTTCTTCTAAGGATGAAGAAAGTCTCTCCTGATTCATTCGAGTCGATAAGTCGCCAGGGGAAACAATAATTTGGGGATAGGAAGCATGGGCAAGAACACGATTAGAAACCTCCCAAACTTCTTGGGGAGTCATGGCTAAATCAAGTAAGGCAACCCCTGTTTTTTCCTGGGGTATTTCCTCATCTAATTGGCAAGCATCCCAGTTGATACTAAACCAAGGAGTAGAACCTATTTTGTTGCGTTGCGTGGCTAAAGTATCCATAAAGATATTGGCCGCAGCATAGGCAGCAAATCCTATTCCTCCGACGACGGAAGATAGGGATGATTGTAAGAGATAAAAATCTAGGGGTTGTTCCTGTAGGATTTCTTCGAGTACCAGTAATCCTTTGATTTTTGTATGCCACTGGCGATCGCATTCTTCTTGGGTAAGACGGGGGATAAAACAGCTAGCGCGATCGCCCATTGTTCCAGCGTGAATTACTCCATCAATGGAACCCAATTTTTCTTTTGCTTGTTCGATAATTTCCCGTATCTGTTCTTGGTCAGCTAAATTGGCATTAAAAAAGAGAAATTCTGTGCCACCTGTTCCTAATGCTTGTAATTGACGGACACAGCGAGTAACTTCTTCTTGGGGGCCATGGGTAACTAACCAAGCATCCCATTGTTCTTGGGGGGGTAAGTCTTCTCGTCCAATGAGAATCAGTTTTCCGTTAACGGTTTGTCTTAACCATCGGGCATAAACCAGTCCTAACCCTTCAACGAAATCCCCTGCTATAAGATAAACGCCTCCTTCTTTTAAAGGAATCTTATTTATATTTGCTGAGGCAAGGGGAAAGGGTTCAAAGGTCTGTATCCAACGATGATGACCTCGATAGGCAACTACTGTATCAGTTCCAGGGGTAAGCAGTTCGGCTACTAGGGAATCAATGGGTAAGTCATGGGTAGCAAGATCGATGTTGTGACAACTGATGTGGGGAAATTCTTGAGGAATGACCTTACAAGCCCCCAGAATAGTTGCATTGACAGGATTTAAGGTTTCTGTCCCCATCACATCATGTAAACGATCCGTGATAACGGTAATTGTTACTGTTTCTTGCTGTTGCACGACTGTTTGAGACAAGAATAGTAAACTATAAAACCCCAAATCTTGACATTGCTCAAAAGTTTCTACTTCTATCATTGACCAAAGATGCAGGATTCTTTGGGGTTTATGCAGTAATTTTTGCCATAATTTTTGATAATCTTGAGGATTATTGGGATTGATGCTGTATTGGTTATTATCTAATTGAGTAAATTCTTCCCCAATAGTTACGATGATGACGGTTTGCTGAGATTGTTGAAGACGGGAAACCAAAGAAGTAGAAAATTCACTTTCGTCTGCCAAAATTAACCAATTTTGAGACTCTAACTCGCCAATTTTTGGTAAGGCTAATCGTTTCCAAGCAGGGAGATAGAACCAGTTGTCCATCTCAGGATTTTTTGTCAGAGAGGTTTCCTCAACTTGGGGAACTGGGTCTGAGGTAGGCAGATCCACCCAATAACGCTGGCGTTCAAAGGGATAAGTCGGTAAGGGAACACGAGAAGGACGCTGATGAGGATAAAAGGCTGACCAATCTATTTCTACTCCCATTTGCCACAGTTTACCCACCGTATTGAGGATAAAGGCTCGATCCGAGATTGATTCTTGGGGATGCCGTAAGGAGGTGAAAACAGGAAGATCGGGCTGATGTTGTTTGGCTAAGGTACTTAATGTCCGTCCTGGCCCTACTTCTAGGAAGAGGCGATCGCCTGTTTGTAGCAGTTGAGTTATCCCATCACTAAAACGAACAGATTGTCTCAGGTGTTGTGTCCAATAATTTGGATCAGTGGCTTGTGCATCTTTTTCTTTCAAGTCTTACCTTCTTTTGTTGACCAGTGAGGGTAACTCACAGGCTGAAATCGTAGGCATTGAAAACAGAGCCTCAGGTGAAACTTGGCCACTTCACTCCCAGCTGAAATGTCTCTTTCATTCTTCACGGATTTGGGGACGCAAAAAATGTTCAAGTGCAATTAACTGGAAGCAAAAATGGGCCCGAATCTGGTTAGCTTTTAGTTTTACTGCGGAAAATGTATTGCCAGAGATGGAA
>JBCDDV010000396.1:0-3942 GCA_039180145.1 Cyanobacteria bacterium P01_G01_bin.49
ACCAATCATTGAACATTAAACAATGAACATTATGAAGACTTATATGTGGCTTATGCCAAACAAAGTAGTAATGAAGGGGAAGAGGAAACAGGTCTAGGATTTGGTGGATTAGCTCAATTCGATCTTGATGGTAATCTGCTTAATATATGGGGAACGCCTGAAACTCCAGGAAATTTGCTAGATGCACCTTGGGGAATAGCGATCGCACCTGATGATTTCGGGGAATTTAGCAATGCTTTGTTAGTCGGGAACTTTGGTGATGGGCGTATTGTGGGCTACAATCAAACCAGTATGGAATTAATTGGATACCTCGAAGATCTTCAAGGTAATCCCATCGAAATTGATGGACTTTGGGATATTGCCTTTGGCAATGGTGAGAGTTTAGGCGAAGCCAATCATCTTTATTTTGCGACTGGCCCTAATGATGAAACTAATGGTTTATTTGGTAAATTGCAGCCTGTTTCAGTGCCTGAACCTACGACAGGTTTATTGACTTTTCTGGGAATAGTAGGAATAGGATGGGTTAGTAAGCAACGTACTTCTAAACATTAAACTTACTTGAAAATCAAGAGGCGGATGCGTGCATTGCATTCGCACTTGCGGGTTTCTGTTGGGATGGAAAAGTTCTTAATGTTGTTGGGTTTCGTTCCTTAACTCAATCAACAAGATCGGCGCACCGCTACGCGGTTTCCGAAGGCACAGCTATCGCTGTTTGATTGATGAATAGGAGTGTAAATCTGACAAGAATAATGAGAATTTTGAATATATATGAAAGAACTCTGCTGAAAGTGCCAGATTTTGCAAAAAAGTGTTAAAATTAAATAAATCTGTCATATTTACAGCTGATTATTGAAAATTATTTAAAATCAAAAGATTTTCTTTTAAGTGTATGATTTATAAGTCAACAAGCTAGTCTGCTTAGTTATAACAAAATGCAACGCAACGTTATCTAAAAAAGCATCAAACTGGAGGAAAAAATGAAATTTGATCTATTTACAAAAACTATACTATTTATCTGTTGTATACTTCTTACTATACTAGTAACTAAACCAATTTTTGCAGCTACAGAAAGCCATGCAAACAAAAATATTGAATACAAAGTTGTAGCATTAGGTGGATTTGATGCTGACACTGATCAGCTAGAAGCAAAAATCCAAGAGATGGCAACCGATGGTTGGGAGCTAGTCCTAATGATTCCAAATAACAACCCATATAGTGCAGTTTTCAAAAAATAATTACTAGTGTTTATTTTTATGATGAACCTTAAGTAATTAACTAGAATCAGATAACAAGCTATTTTACCGGATTCGCAAACAGCGCGGTTAGTGAATTCAAGGTTAGGCATTAATTACGGTTTTGAGGTTCCGTCGCCGATAGGGAGACACGGAGATCAATAATGTCGCCTTCATTTTTGTATTTCATATAACTAGATACCATAAAAATCATCTTCAAGTAATTGTTCAACGATAAAAGGACATTCTTGGGGGAAATCAGGGGAGATAGTGAGATTACGAGCTTTAGCTTTAAGAATAGCAAGATTACGAGCTTTAGCGTAGTTTTTATCAAGTTGAGAGACAAAATAGTTAAACCAAGTTTTAGGGTTAGTGAAATCTTTAAGGTCATCTCGAAAAGTTCTTATTTCAACAGCCCATCCCGATAAATATCTTTCTCTATGGTCAGTCCAAAATCGATATAGTAAAAGATGAGTTAATAGTTGCCTTGATAAACTGTTAATGGCTCTTTTATCAGTTCTCCCCAAGGTTTCTATTTCCTCTAATAGATTATCCCAATCCAAAAGTTCTGGTTTTCGTTCTGACAGTGCGATCGCCTGTTTTTCTAGCCATTGCCCAAAATCTGTTTCATATAAGCTTTGCATTCATTTATCTCCTCTCGTCCCTACATGATTTCTGATTCTACACTTAGAGTAAGTCTCCAAGCATTTTTAGTAATTGGGATAAGCTTAACGTCAGTTTGGTTTAGACTATGGAAGTAGAACTTTGATACTTGATAGGTTGAATCAGTATCAAAGTCTCTTTAAGAATTAATCTCCAAAATGGTCAATAATTGCCTGAGCAAACTCCGAACATTTTAGGGGTGGATCGACGGGAGGAACCATTAAACGGGCTAAATCATAGGTAACTTGACGAGAAGCGATCGCATTGCCTAAACCTTTTTTGATCAAGTCTGCCGCTTCTGTCCATTCCATATATTCCAACATCATCACCCCTGATAAGATAACCGATCCGGGGTTGATTCTGTCTAGACCTGCGTGTTTGGGTGCAGTACCATGAGTGGCCTCAAAAATCGCGCAAGTATCCCCAATATTCGCCCCAGGCCCCATACCTAACCCGCCAACAACGGCAGCAGCGGCATCGGAGAGATAGTCTCCGTTTAAATTCATGGTTGCAAGGATGGAGTATTCATCGGGACGGGTTTGAATTTGTTGGAAAATGCTATCAGCAATGCGATCATTGACCATGATTTTGTCTTTCCACTTACCATTGCCATGACTGTCCCAAATGGCTTCTAGAACTCCTTTAACTTCTTCTGTAATTTCTTGTTTCTTTTCGGGAGTTAGTCCATCATAGCCAGGTTCAACCTTTCTAGCATTATCTTCTAGACTAATCTGGGCATTGTCTTCTTTATTACTCAAAATCCAAGATTCTCTTTCGGTGACACAAGCTTCTCGATATTCTGAGGTAGCGAGTTCGTATCCCCAGTCCCGAAATGACCCTTCAGTGTACTTCATAATATTGCCTTTATGCACTAAAGTAACCATTTGCTTCTGTTTGGGGAGACGCAAAGCGTGTTCCATGGCCCGACGGACTAACCGTTGCGATCCGGTTTTACTAATAGGTTTAATACCAATTCCTGAATCTAGACGAATCTTTTTCTTGCCATGTTCTGGGGTAGCTGGAATGAGTTCATCATTCAAATAATTAATCAGTTTTTTGGCAATTTCTGTTCCTTCTCGCCATTCAATGCCTAAATAGATATCTTCGGTGTTTTCCCGATAAACAATGACATCGAGTTTTTCAGGAGACTTATGGGGAGAAGGAGTCCCAGGATAATAACGACAGGGACGCACACAAGCATAAAGTTCAAAGATTTGCCGCAAAGCCACATTCAGAGAACGAATACCGCCACCAACCGGAGTGGTCAAAGGGCCTTTAATAGCAATACCATACTCTTTGATAGCAGTTAAGGTATCATCGGGCAAATATTGATAAGTTCCATAAAGATCACACGCTTCATCTCCTGCATACACCTTGAACCAATTAATTTTTTTACTCCCGCCATAAGCAGTAGCTACAGCAGCATCAATAACTTTTTCTGTTGCCGGCCAAATATCAACCCCCGTTCCATCGCCACGAATGAAGGGAATAATGGGATCATCTGGAACAATGGGTTTACCGTCTTTAAAAGTGATTTTAGAACCAGTGGTTGGGGGTGTTAGTTTCTCGTACATAAAACGATCAATAATCAAGTGTCGGTTTTTTTATTACACTCCCCAATCGACTCAATTCCCCTATCTCTTAAGGAAATATCTCTAAAGTTGATCAGAAAATTGATGAGTTTATGAAAGTCAAGACGAGGATGGTCGATAGTGGTGAGGAGATAAGGAAATATTCGGGGCAGTGACAAGAAAAAGTAAAAATTAAAGTTTTTTATAGCAATCAAAACTTTTTATAAAAATTATTTATATTTTACTTTAAAGATTGACATTTTACAAAATCCGTGAGCCGAAGTAATAATAGGAGTTAAGCAAGTTTGCGTTTTGTAAAGATACCAATTTTGGAGGCAGCAGCATTATGGTTGCACTCACAGTCCGTTCCGAAAATGTTACCCCATCAAGTCGTTTAACCCTACAAAATCGAAACATTGGCGAAGCAACAACAGCCATTCGCTGTTTAGATTGGGATCGCGATCGCTTTGATATTG
>JBCDDV010000397.1:0-3942 GCA_039180145.1 Cyanobacteria bacterium P01_G01_bin.49
GTAAAATTGGCTTAATTAGGGGTAGAGCGAGTTTACGTCAAACTAATTTTGTAGTATGTTTTGAGATTACAAGAAAGTTGTAGTACGCCATTCCTTTCAGAATGACCTATAACGTCCCCAATATCAATAAAAATATTCGGGTCACTGGTGGATGGCACTGGTAAGGCTTAGAGTAGGAGGACAATTTTAGTGTTCGTGGGCGGGCACAAGCCTGGTGTAAGACGGAACCGACTGATAACATGACTGCTGCGGACAGATGCTTATATCGGGTGTCGCAACCGAAGTATAACTGAATACTCAGAAAGCGTTGCACCGTAGCGCCTACTTTTGTTTGCGTTTTTCTTGAAGACCAGATTAACGCTTATATTTGTTTGCCTTTTCCTTTTATGCCTGATGCAGCGTATATTTTGCTTGCCGTTTAAGATAGCTTCAGACAGCAAACTTTTTGTGCTGCTTATTTAATCGTTACCAGCTAATTACCTCAGTTATATCGCCGCGTCCTTTATTGTGGTACAGACCTAATTCGTACTTATTATTGTGGTCTGCGATCGCGCCTCTATGAGCTTCCATCCAATCTTTGACAATCATGCCATTACAGCCAGATAGCTGGCGCAGCGCTTGGTTAGTTATTGACCACATCTTGCTAACATCAGGCTGACCATTATTATCCCTGGCTTTGTGGTCATTGTGGTTGGTGGTAGCCAAGAAGGAGCGATTTATCAGCCCAACTAGTAGGAATATAACTACTATTTTTAGTTAATTTTGCGGATAACTTGGTTTCTGTTGGTTCATCACCCGGTACAAACCCATATAAATAAACTTCGTATTCCTTAGCAAAACTATCTGAAGTAAACCTGTAAGCATCTTGCCAGTGTTTACTATCGCAAACTATTCCTATTTCATCATGTACCATATTAATTAACTGTGCTTGGTATTCTTTGGGCATTTCTTCAACACTTGCCATAATTTTCTTAAGTGCTGTGGCTTCTGACCTTGACCATCCGCAAGCGATTATATTAGTAGTGGCTAAATCCCCTTGCTAAAGAAGCTACGTATGTGCGGATATGAGATTTGAGGGTATTTGGGTGTAAAAGTATACGTAATTGTAAGTATGAGAAAACCACCGCCATTTAGAGCAGTGGTGTGTGGGATGGAGGTGTTGTACTTATTGATTACCTATATAAATTTATTTCTAACATCACCAATAGTTTTTAACTCGTGATTACTACATATTAGTAATTGAAACCCTTTCCCTAGGGGTAGATGTGAAAAGAAATTTCTTTTATTTCCAAAACTTAATTCTCTTTTCCTTGTATTTATATTTCTGCAATTACAACAACATCCACAGTACCTTCATAAGGGTCATCAATATTACCAGAACTGTCTCGAAGTAAAAATGCTATATCTACATCTACCTTATTACCGTTAATTAATGAAACTCTTGTATCAATCTTTTGTTGTAAAATATGACGGTCTTGTTCTGTATATTGAATATTAAAACCGTTTATTACAGCTTCTGCACGTATTACGTTTTTATTGAAGTTAAAAGTTGCTGTTTCTTTTTGTTCAATACCTTCATTACTGCTAAAAACTACTCTTTTTGATTTGAAATCTAATGCCATGAGTTTAATTACTCCATTTATTTTTACTAATCTAATAATTAGCTGGTAATCGAGAAGAAGTAGAGAAGATGTGAGAAGATGTTTTAAAAGTGGAGGTTTATTGTATATTGCTCACAAGGTAATCGCTGAAATTGAAGACATCAGCACCTTATGACCCATGACTAAAGCGTATCCTAGTAATCTGACATGGGAACAGTACTGAAGTGAAACAATCAGCTACATCTTTAGTTTTTGTTTGGCAGAATCTAGATGGTTCTAAGATAACTGTACTTTTTAAAGATGGTAAGTTAATTGTGAAAGAGCAAAGTCGATTGGAATAAATATTTTAACAAAATCTGCGGAAGTCCCTATTCTCAGCGTAGCGGAATAGGGATGGATAGCAGGTAAATTGCGAGGTACATTCTGAAAGGATGTCCGAGCAATTTACAATTATTTTCTATTTTTTATCGCAATGTACATTTTATGATAAAGTACAGTGAGAAGGAGGTGACCCCCCCGTGCTACACAAGGTTGTTCAAGTTCGTCTATACCCAACTAAAAATCAAGAAACATTATTAGCGCAGACGTTTGGATGTTCTCGCTGGTGGTGGAATTACGCTCTGAATAAATCAATTGAAATTTATAAAGAAACGGGTAAAGGGCTTGGACGCTCAGCACTCAATGCCTTATTGCCAAAGCTCAAAAAAGCAGAGGATACTTGTTGGTTAGCTGATTGTTATAGTCAGGTTTTGCAAGCTACAACACTTAATCTAACTACTGCGTATAAGAACTTTTTTGAGAAACGTGCTGGGTTTCCCAAGTTCAAATCCAAGCACACAAAACAGTCAATTCAATATCCTCAAAACGTCAAAATCGTAGATAGTAACATCAAACTTCCCGGTAATATTGGGATAGTCAAATCCAAAATACACAGAACAATTGAGGGAAAAATCAAAACTGTCACGGTTAGCAAAACTCCATCAGGGAAATATTTTGCTTCTATATTGACTGAACTAGAGGGGGAAAATCCGACTGCCTCAGAAGGTAAAATCTATGGTATTGACTTGGGATTGAAACAGTTTGCTGTTATTACTGATGGTGAAAAGGTTTCAAAGTATGATAATCCAAAACATTTTATCAAGCATGAGAAGAATCTTAAACGTAAACAAAAAAAATTAGCACGTAAACAAAAGGGAAGTAATTCAAGATATAAATATAAAAAATTTGTTGCCAAAGTGTACGAACGGGTTAGCAATTCGCGGCAAGATTTTCTTCATAAACTTAGCTATAAGTTGGTCAGCGATAGTCAAGCTGTCATAGTAGAAAATCTTCATGTCAAAGGCATGGTTCGTAACCACAATTTGGCGAAAGCAATATCTGATTGTGGATGGGGTACTTTTGTCAACTTCTTAGCCTATAAGCTAGAGCGTAAAGGTGGAAAGTTAGTTGAAATTGATAAATGGTTCCCCAGTTCCAAACTTTGCTCTAATTGTTTTTATCAGATGAGTGAGATGTCGTTAGATGTGAGGGAATGGATTTGCCCTCACTGCGGCACTCGCCATGATCGGGATGAAAACGCGGCGCAGAACATAAGAGCAGAGGGGATCAGAATGCTAAAGACGGAAGGTTCAGCCGTCTCTGCTGTAGGAGGGGAAGTAAGACCAAAGCTAGGACGAAAGTCTAAGTTGCGGCATTCGCCTGTGAGTACAGAAGCCCAAAACTCAGCGTAGCGGTTTTGGGTAGTTCACAACTCTATCTACATCTCCAGTGAGGTTATTAACGTTGTTTGTAAGCTCGTAGATGCTTTGAGAATTTCTATCTACATTTTGAGCCGTTAACATAACTACTTCTTGAATAGCTGCGATTGCACGTGCGTTAGACTCTTGTATTTGTTCTATGGGATCTAGTCGGCTGTTGTCGCTATTAGACATCTATTTTCATACCTCTTTCACCCGTATTTAAACTTCGACACATCACCAATTAGTACACAAATAGTTTGCTTACGACACTATAATAGTTCACCAATAGTTTACTAACAGTATATAAATGGTTCACAAATGATTAGCATTACTCAGTTTTTATGGTTAATACCGAAATTTTATGTTTGATGTGTTGCAAAATGGTTCACTAACAGTTCACTAATAGTTCGTTAATAGTAAAGTCTAAAAAAGTTTTATTTCCTCGCACATTACGCTTAAATTTTTTGAGTGATTTTTGAGTAATTATTGAGTAATTTTTGAGGCATTTTTGAGCAAATATGAGCGTATTATAATTATTTATAATGTTTGATGCTCAATGATTTTTCTCATAGAAAACTCACGAATGCTCACAAAACACTCAC
>JBCDDV010000398.1:0-3932 GCA_039180145.1 Cyanobacteria bacterium P01_G01_bin.49
ATTTTAAAATGTTCTCTTTTGCCATCGGAAACTCTGCGACTATTGCTTGGGCTTTTTCTAAGGTTTCTGCTTCAAGCATTAAAACCGCGCCACTCATATCTGCGATGTAGTGAATTGATCGCACTATCTCGGCTGCATAATATTCCCAGACTTTTTCGGCTTCGGGTTTGATGTAAGGTAAGATTTTTTCTGGCGAAATTTCTTCAGCAACCCGCGCCGTAACTAAAAATTGCATAATTGATAGATTGAATTTTGTTTAAATGGCTTTGACTTCAGGCTGAATTAGATTGAGGACGGTATAAGGATCTCGTCCTGAAAACAGGAATTTGATCACAATGGCAGCAGCAGGTTCAAGCATTCGAGCATATTTTAAATCGCCTATATCTTGAGCTTCGCAACCTACATCCTCAATTAAAACGGCAACTTTTTTTTTCGCTTCTTCATTATCTCCGCAATACATTACTACCAAACGGCGATCATCGAAGACAGGCGGTGTCATTTTCCAGACTTGTGCTTGACACATATTAAAGGCTTTAACAATATGACCTTTGGGGACAGCTTTGGCGATCGCTTCTGCTAAAGAAACACCCTCATAAGTTTTGGTGAGAAAATCAGAGGTATCGACTGGATTATTGATATCAAGTAAAATTTTATCGGCTAAAGCATCACTACCCCCAGCCGCATTAATTGCATCAAATACTGCTTCGTGGGGAGTGGCTAAAATAATAATTTCACCATAAGTAGCAGCTTCTGCTTCCGTTCCAAATTGAACGTCTGACCCTAAGTGTTGGGCAAGGGTTTTTGCTTTTTCGAGGTTTCTTCCACCAATAAATAAACTGTGTTTGCTTACCCATTTAGAAGCCAATGCTTCTGCCATACTTCCGTAACCAATAAATGCAATTTTCATATTTGCTCCTTGTAGGATTAGGTTGAATCTGGAATTAAAATACTTCAACAACTAAGATGGAAATTAGCACTAAAATTGTTGAAGCAAAAGGCATTAAATTTTCGATGGTAGAAAGCAACGTCGAAATTGCTAGAGCGTATCTTTATCTTATGCAAAATGGTCTTCATCAAAAACCTTTTGGGTTTATGGAGGATGTCTACGTGGCTGAAGATTATCGAGGTCAAAGTTTGGGAACACAATTAGTCAAGCAAATTATAAAAACAGCTAAAGCAGAGGGGTGTTATAAACTAATTGCTACTAGCAGAAAATCTCGTCCTAAAGTTCATCAACTATACACAAAATTAGGGTTTCAAGAACATGGTTTGGAATTTAGAATTGATTTTTAAATCGCTGTGAACCCGCCATCTACTGTAATTCCTTGTCCTAAAATAAACGAAGCTTCATCAGAACAAAGCCAGACGACAGCATTAGCTATTTCTTTTGGTTTACCTAATCGACCAATAGGATGCAAGGACTTAATATATTCCATAGTGTCATTGTCTCCTTGTGCCAGATTATCAAGTAAGGGCGTTTCTATTCCTCCAGGACAGACAGCATTAATCCGAATTTCTTTTTGAGCATATTCTAAAGCGGCGGTTTTTGTTAAACCGAGTACGGCGTGTTTGGATGCAACATAAGGTGCAAAACCAGGAAAACCAATAACACCAGCTACAGAAGCATTATTAACAATTGTTCCACCGCCATTGGCTGCCATATGCTCGATTTCACATTTCATCGAGTACCAAACTCCTTTGACGTTGACATTCATCACCTGATCAAAGGTATCTTCTGTCTGTTCTGGTGTCATAGCTTGGGAACCTTCTACGCCTGCATTATTAAAGGCTGCGTGTAATCCTCCATAGGTATCGATTGCATAATTAATTAACTCTCGGACATTTTCTAATTTAGTAACATCCGTTTGATAGAAACTGGCTTTGCCACCAGCTTGTTGGATCAAATCTACTGTTTCTTGACCTGCCTTTTCGTTGCGGTTCCCAATCACAACGTATGCACCTTCTGAGGCAAATTTTAGTGCCGTCGCGCGACCAATACCCGACCCCCCACCTGTTACTAAAGCAACTTTACCTGTCATACGACTCATAATCCAATCCTATTTACTAGATTTAGATAAATTTTGTAACTTCTCGTTAAATATCATCCAACTCCGACCTCCGACCCCCTAACCCCGAACTCAGGTTACCTTCAGAAGCATAAAGAATTTGCTTAACTCGTGTCTTTTAAAATATTGCGAAAAAATAGTCAAATATTGCGAATTTGATAAAATTAATGATAAGTATCCTAGTTTCTATCTAAACAGAAAGATGAATAGCAATAAGCGATCGCTAGTCTGCTATTTAAGAATCAGAAAACTGTTTGGGAGTTATACCGACAAGTCTTTTGAAGTGCTTAGTAAAATGGCTTTGATTGGCAAAACCTACTTGCAGGGAAACATCCGCAATGCTTTGATGTTTCCGCGATAGCAGTTCTTGGGCGCGCTCGATGCGGGATTTGATTAAATATTGATGGGGAGTAATGCCTGTGGATTTTTTGAATAAGCGACAAAAGTAATAGCGACTCATATTCACTTCAGTGGCGATCGCTTGTAAGGAAATATCTTCTGCTAAGTTGTCTTGAATATAAGTTACTGCCTGTTGTAATTTACGAGGTGACAGCCCACTTCTTTCTTGACGCAGCTTAGGTGTAAAAGTGCAGTAGTTACGAAGTAGATGAATCAAAAATAAATTGGCAATAGATTCTGTAAATAGCTTTGTCCCTACAGCTTTCTGAGTTATCTCTTCATAAAATAACCGAGTAAAAAAATCTAACTTAGGGTCTTGGTCATAGATTATCGGTTTTAGTTCGACTCGACTGGGACTGAGACAATCATTTTCTATCGCAACCCGCTCTAAGGTATTTGGTTCGATAGTAAAAATAATCGATTCATCGGTTTTGTTCCAAGCAAAAAAGGCAGGCGTAAAGGCGGGAAGTAACAAAAAATCAAAGGGAGAAAAACAACCATCGTATTCTTCCCCTGCAAAGCGGCTTATTTGTCGAAAATCTTTCCAATTAGTGTTTAATAGTACGCACAACATATGTTGGGTTAAGGCATCGCTAAACTCGCTAGGCGGTTGGATAACACGATAAACATCAACTTCTCCTACTTTGAGCAAGCATTCAGGCGTTACCGATCTACGGGCGAAGTCTTCTGAAATATGAATAGCAGGTTGTCTCATAGGTGCAGCTTTTTTTTGTGGATAATTGCGATCGCGACAAATTTGAATGGTAGTTCGTCTAATTTTCCCTACCTAACCTATTTCATTTGAAAATTGCTATAAATCGACTGCATCATCCAATATCTTGTTTTTCGAGATTTAGATAAGTAGTTTAATCAAGGTCGCTATATTAGTCAAACAAATATTATAAATAGTATATATCGATAAAATCGATTTTACCTTGTTAAGCTAGCAAATTATCAGCACTTGTGAATATCGACTACACTAATCTTCGTCAACTTGATTTGAATTTGCTCATTGCTCTTGATGTTTTGGTTACAGAAGCCAGCGTGACAAAAGCAGCCGCAAAACTGAATATGAGCCAATCGGCTATGAGTTACTCTCTAAAACGACTACGGACGATTTTGAATGATGACATTTTAATTCGCATCTCCAGGGAGATGGAAGTTACGCCTTATGGACGAGAGATAGGCGATCGCGTTCATCAAATTCTGACAGAGATAGAATCAACCTTGTTGTCAAAAGAAACCTTCAACCCTGCCACTGCTCAGGAAACCTTTAGAATCGCTGCTAGCGATTATGTTGAGGCCACTATTGGGACTCATTTAGTACAACAACTGACCACTGAAGCATCAGGTATTCGTATTCGCATTACTAATCTGGATAAAGAAACCGTGATGGATGCGTTAGATAATAACCGTGTTGATTTAGTAATCGATGTTAGATTACCTCTCAAAAGCTGGCACGTAGAA
>JBCDDV010000399.1:0-3930 GCA_039180145.1 Cyanobacteria bacterium P01_G01_bin.49
CTTGCAAAATCAGTGACGGTGGAATAATAAAATAAAAAATATAAGATAGCGATCGCTTGAATTACATCGCTATCTCGTCCAATCTTCTACATCAGCAAGATCTATACTCACAAAATCATTAACATTGACTGTAATCACCGTAAAATCATTTGCCTGAGCGATCGCAGCTATACGACAATCTTGAGTACCAATTCTTTTGGTTTTGGCAGGTAATGATTGATAAATTGCTTCTGCCTCTAGGGTATAAGATACAATTTGAAAGCGATGTAGGGCAGAAAATAAATCCTCGAAATATTGATATGCTTTGGTAACGGATGGTTTTCGTTTTGATTTTTGTATTGAAGCTAAAGCACCCTGTAATATCTCTTCAACTGTGATGATACTAATGAATATTTGCTCTGGCGGTTGATTTAATATCCTAGCTGTTAATTGAGGATAATAACGTCTTTCATCCAGAAAATTACTAACAACGCTGGTATCCAGTAGATACATTAATTTGATTCGTTTGATTCAGTATTCAATTTTTCTTCAGTTTCTTCTCTATCTCTTTTTCGAGTATTTTCGATTTCCGACTGAGTATCTAGCCAAAATTTACCTCCAAACTTGCCAGCGATATCAGCAAGAGGATTATTACTTGATTGTTTGGTTTTAGATTGTTGTTGGGAGGCTTTATCTGTTGCCATCATTTCTAAATTTTATTTTGTGCTTTTAGTTTAACCCTATTAAAATTTAACAGCAGATTTGCTGCGTAATTTAGCGAAATCAGTGACAGTGGTTGAATTGCAAAGAAAAGACAATAAATTAGCTTGATCGCTAAAAAGGAAACTGTTGGTAATAAATAATTTCTGGAGTCGTTAGAGTGACTTATCTAGAACGTGCTTTAAAGGATGGACACGCTGAAATTGTAGATGAAGGCAAGAAACAAAGAATAATCTATCAAGCAATTGACCATTCCGAACGTTACTGCGATCCAGAAGAACAAGTTAGAGCCGAGTTTTGGGCAGAGTTAATATATCGCTATCAATACGAACCTTATAAAATTGGGATTGAAATTACTGTATCCGATCGCACCCCTTCAGATCGAGCCGATATTGTAATTTTTAAAGATAGCGATCGCAAACGTCCCTATGCTGTAGTAGAGTGTAAGCCCGATGGTGTAACTGATGCAGAATTTAGCCAAGCGGTAGAGCAAGCTTGTGGTAATGGTACTTGGGCTAAGTTTCGGGCTGATTATGTCATGGTGGTAGCTGGTGCAACCTGCAGAGTTTTAGACTGTACGGATAAGTATGGTGCGCTGGAAAGGGAGAAAAATATAGAAGTTCAACGACTCAAAAATAAGCTGTTAAGCATTTAGATTGGGTATAATAACAGAGCCCAAAAAAAGTGATCGCGATACAAGAAACCAGCTAAATTTAACCGAACGTTCAAAACTGCTAATCCGTCTTCCATCAGAAAAAGTTCCCCTTGTCTATTCCTTTATTAGTTTACACTTGCGCTATCGTACTTTTGAAAAGCTTGTATATAAGTAGTTCCACTTTATTAAACATTAAATAGCTAAGGCAGGGACTGGGGATTAGGGATTAGGAAAGATATTCCAGGCGCGTTTTAATTATCAATTTTGGGTTTATTTCGGTGGAGCTACTTATAGTGATGCGATCGCACTTAAATACAGAAATTTTTCACAGTGAAATATCTAATATCTAATATATTTCTTGCCATGATTGGACAGTTTTTTTGCCAATCTCGCTATCTACTGTTTCCCCGTTTTCAATTATTAAGCGAATATCTACATTGCCAGTCGGCGATCTTCTCAACGCGGTTGCTAATTCCTCGTCAACTTCAAATCTACTGTTATTACTTTGAATACGAAATACCTCGCCCCCAAGCTTGAGATAAACATCAGTAATTTTCAGTGCAGCATTAGACACCAAACAATCTCTGCTTAATGTCTGATGGTGAAAAGTAGAGCCAAAGTTGCAATCACGATCACGGAAAGCTAAGAGAAAGCGAATCGTTTCTGGACTCCACAAGCTGACAACTTCTATACTGGCACTGGTATCGAGGACGCGACTGGAAAAGAAGTGACGGTCAAAAATACCAACAAATTCCCCTTCAAAGGGATCTTGAACTAAAACAGGTTCTGACCAAGGCACATCCAAATTAGTATCTAAATTCGCTGATTCAACTATAGGATAGTCAGTTGACGATACGGCTAGTTTATTATCTGGTTCGCTAGTCAAAGCTGATTCCGCCGAGAAAGCGATCGCCATAGCGATACCAATGATAAGCAATCCCTGTTTAAGTCGGTAGCGATTAAGACTATTTCTTCCTGATTCGAGGTTTTTCCTGCTCATTACAGTGATTTGTAGAGTTCTAGCTTGTATGACTCCCTGATAAGTTCATTATAGCTAGATTGACTCAAACTGATTTTTAGCGTTTGCGTTTTACAAGTTTTAGTTATCTCTTCAAAATTAAGCGATCGCACTTTTCAAGGATTAACATAAATCCACCACATTTAATCGAGCCTACAAGCTAAGATGCGATCGCCTTTAACTGCTCTAACTGTTTTCACTGTTCCACAAGATGCTTAAACAAATCGTCGAGGACTAAATTAGCAGCGATCGCACCCAACCAGACCAACAAGTTGTTAAGTTGGTCTTAACCTTGAGAAAAAAATCTAGAATCATAACGATATTCAGCAACACCAACAATTTCAATTCTTGAAAAATTTGGGTGTCTGGGATTGAGGATGTAGTTTCGCCCTTCTGATCGGGGAGTAACAGAAGAAGGGACGACTAAAGCTACTTCCGAATTTTGTTCGAGCCATTTCTTACCTATAGAGGCTAATTTTGGCGGAGCGGGGTTAATCCACCATTTTAGCAACAAATCTTTTGCATTCAATTCTAGTCTTGACAGATCGCTAGGCAAATTAAGAGTTAGAATAGAGCGGTCTTGGGGAACCAAATCTAGCGAAAAATGTATCAGAGTTTCTAAAGTAGCCAAGGCTGTAGAATCAGAAGTATAAAGGGCAGGCATTCCTTTGGGGTTCCAGCGACCGCCGAATAGTCTCGCTCCCTCCCCCGATAAATCTCTAATATGCTGAGTCTTACTAATACGATAAAGTAAGACCATTAAGAATAAACTCCGTAATCAATACGTCCGAGTTCGTCGATTACAATCTCAAAACCACTAGAAAGATTGAGATAAGACAAGGGAATGACATCTCCAAAAGCTTTGCAAGGAGACTTAAGCCAGCCCAAGGCAAGGGGGTGATCGCCAAAAACTTCTAGAGTTCTTGAATAAATTTTAGCAATCTGAATCAAACGATCTGATAGCTCTGGAGATAGTTTCTGGGTTGGTTCGTAACGTTCTAACGTTCGTCTAGAAATAGGTAACAAAGCAACCATTTCATCAACCGATATTTCTAAAACATCAATTACTGAGTCGATTGATGCTGTAGTCAAACCATCCCGTGCCAGATCGACGAGATCGAATGCTGATTCGAGAGAACGTTCAGTATGGAGAGTTTTGGAGATGGTCGAATACATAAGCGATCGATAAATTCGTTACTTATATTCTACGACATTTGCTATTTATGTTGCGTCGTTTGCTTGCAATTTTGCTGTGCGATCGTACCTTAATTTTGATATCTCAAGCGATCGTCCTGTTTCTTATTCATGCAACAACGCCCAATTGTTTTAAAACGCAAGGCGGAGGGGCATCCCATCTTAACTCATAACCGCAGACGCGAATGCGTCCAAGCCCGCTAGGGCGGGTCTGCGCTACGCGCTGCATTTGAAAAGCCCGCGCTCTGTCGTCAGGTCAGCGTCGAGAGTATGTCACAATCTTCGTTAACCGTAATAAAATAGTAACAATCCCTTAATTATAACTATGGCGAATCCCAAGATATTGCGATCGCGCAGGCAAAAC
>JBCDDV010000400.1:0-3926 GCA_039180145.1 Cyanobacteria bacterium P01_G01_bin.49
GGCTGTTCTAAAAAGACAATTTACAAATATTTACGCTCTTATTGGCAAGGAGGACAAACAAAAAATGCCTTGCTTCCATCTTTTGAACGATGTGGTGGTAAAGGTTTGGAACATCAAAGCTCTGAACGTAAACGCGGTCGTCCAAGAAAGCTTTCCTTAACCACACAAAGACCGATTGGGGTGAATGTGAACGAAGAAATTCGAGAAAAATTTCGCCGTGGTATCAAGTTATTTTATCTAAACCGAAAAGAAGCAACACTAACGTCAGCTTTTCAACTGACGCTAGAAAAATTCTTTCATTGTGGTTACACTTCGCACAACGGAGTTTTAGTACCTGTCTTACCTCCAATCGACGAACTACCTACGTTGGCTCAATTTCGTTATTGGTATTTTAAAGAACGCTCAATTAGTCACGAAATTTGCACGCGAAAAGGTGAACGTCGATTTAATTTAGATTACCGAGCAGTGACAGGAAATTCAACTAAAATGGCATTTGGTCCAGGTTCAATTTATCAAATAGATGCCACCATAGGGGATGTTTACTTAGTAAGTTCTTTAGATAGAAGTCGAATAATTGGTCGTCCTGTAATTTACTTTATAATTGACGTTTTTAGCAGGTTAATTACAGGTTTTAGTGTCAGTTTAGAAGGACCGAGTTTTTTAGGAGCGATGTTAGCTCTAGAAAATGCGACTGCTGATAAGGTCTCGTTTTGCACTACATATGGTATTACAATTACCGACTTTGACTGGCCTTCACATCACCTTCCCGAAGCAATCTTGGCTGACCGAGGCGAACTTGAAGGTTATAATGCCGACAACTTAGTAAATAGCTTGAATATAAAGGTATCGAATACACCTCCTTATAGGGCTGATTGGAAGGGTATTATCGAACGTCATTTCCACACCTGTAATGAAAAAATGATTCGTTGGATACCAGGTGCAGTGCAAAAACCCCATGACAGAGGGGATAAAGACTACCGATTAGATGCGGTATTAGACCTGCACCAGTTTCGTAAGTTAATGATTATCTGTATACTCGACCACAACAAAAATCATCGGATGGACTGGTATCAGATGGACGAGTTTATGATTACTGACCATGTTGAGCCATATCCGATAGAACTTTGGAAATGGGGAATACAAAACCGAAATGGTTATTTAAGAACTTTATCACCTGAAATTGTTCGCTTAAACTTATTGCCAACAGCAACAGCTTCAGTTACCCCAAAAGGAATTTACTTTCAGTCAAAGTATTACACTTGTGCAAAAGCAACAGAGCAGCAATGGTTCGTAAAAGCAAGAGTTTCTGGTAGATGGAAAATCAAAATTGCATTTGACCCACGAAACCTTGACAATATTTACCTACATGACGATACCGATAAACAGTTGATAACTTTGCATTTAATTGATTCAAATCAGACATTTAAAAGTAGAGATTGGTACGAAACGACTGATTATTTTGAACTTAAAAACATTGAAAAGCACGTTGCACAAACTGATTTAATTCAAAGCCAAGCTGAATTTCACGCAACTATTGAATCTATTGTAAAAGAAGCTAGCGAGCAAACATCTCAATATAAAACGCCAAATAATCATCACCGCGTAAATTCGATTCGAGAAAATCGCAGAACTGAACGTGATTATGAGCGTTCAACTGAGTATTGGGATTTAGAAGAATCCTTACCTCAAGAATCAGCATCTAATTTATCTACATTTGAAACCTGTGAATATATAGCACCTCCTAAACAGATTGAAAAATTACGCAAACTGCGTTCAAAGAAACTAGAACTATGACTTTTACTAATTCAACACTACCACTTCTAGTTAGTTCAGGAAAAGTTGTACAAGCATCTTACCGCGACCCACTAATTTCTAGTTATCGTAACAATCCTCTTATCGAAGCATTGCCTCAAATTTTAAGTTCAGAAGAAGTAATAAGCTCAATTGCTTCTTATCCAAGTTATGATGATACAGAGCGTTTCCTACCTCTACATTTGCGCTTACACTTAGCTCAAAATGTGCTTCATTTCTTTCAACCTCTTCCAATTCATTTAGATTTAGAAGCAAGATTTTCTCGTCTAATTCGAGGTGGATATCAATTTAGAAATCCTATACAAATTGATTTTTGGAAAAATTCATTCTCAGCATTCTCTGCTTTTGATAATAATGAATTTCCACCAAATTATATGTATACTTCAGCTTATGGCTTTACTATAATTGGTATTTCAGGTATAGGAAAAACTACTGCCATCTCAGCAATTTTATCCCTATATCCTCAAGTCATTGTTCATAGTTGCTATAAAAATAAGAATTTTACTCATTCTCAAATTGTATGGCTCAAACTGGATTGCCCTTTTGATGGTTCTATTAAAGGATTATGCCTTAATTTTTTTCAAGCTGTTGACGAAATTTTAAAAACTAATTACTCAAAAAATTATGTTTCATCACGTCGCACAGTTGATGAATTAATTCCTAGTATGGCTCGCGTTGCTTCGTTACACTGCATTGGAGTTTTGGTTATCGATGAAATTCAGCACCTAAACGAAGCTAAAAGTGGTGGAGCCAACAAAATGCTCAATTTCTTTGTACAACTAGTTAATACAATTGGTGTTCCTGTTGTTTTAGTTGGAACCTATAAAGCTATGTCAGTTTTGAGTGGAGAATTCCGTCAAGCTCGTAGGGGTAGTGGACAAGGTGATTTAATATGGGACTCAATGGAAGAAGATGATGTTTGGCAATTATTTATTGAATCACTTTGGCGATATCAATATGTAAAAAAACCTTGTCCCTTAACTTCATCCCTGTGTCATGCTCTTTATGAAAGTAGTGGCGGAATTACTGACTTTGCTGTCAAAATTTATATGCTTGCACAAATCCGAGCAATGACAACTGAAAGTGAGATTATCAATGAAGGCGTAATTAAGTCAGTTGCAGCAGATAGCTTACGTTTAGCTAAACCAATTTTAGATGCATTAAAAACGGGTAATGTTAAAGCTCTATATAATATTGATGATGTTTATCCAACTGATATTACATCCGTAATAAAATCAACTACTAATAATATAAAAGTGTCGGGTAAACTTAGCTCTTCACCTGCTGTCAAACAAACTTTAGCCTCCTCCGATTTAACAACTATGGAAATTTGTGAAGAGCAAAAACTAGATTTGAAAAAAGAGCAAGAGAAACCAATTAAAAGTACGAGAAAAAAGCCAAATCAAGATGGATTGTTAGCAGTTAACAATTCTAAATCACACAATAAATTTACTGCTTATGAACAACTTAAATCTATGGGTTATATCCGACCAGCTACCGAATTTATAACTTTATACAAGGACAAATGATTGGTTTTTTCCCTGACCCCTATCCGGATGAGCTACTTTACAGTATTTGTGCAAGATACAGTAGTCGCCTGCAATACCCACAAGTTAAAAGTGTCGCGTCTGAATTATTTGGTTCAAAATGCGCTACAGCAGTCATAGAATTACCATGTTACCTCAATCATCTTATTTCTGTTTTACCATCTGGGCATAAATATACAATTGAGCAGCTTATTGATAACCACACTATGCTGCGATTTTATAGCCCATTTTTAACTGAATTTCGAGTTAAACGTTTAGTGGATAGTATGAGTGGTTTAAATGACTTCCCAGTCTATAGTTGTTTAAGCCTTTACCACGGTGGAATTGAGTCTTCGGAATGGTTAAGATTTTGTCCAAAATGTGCTAGTGAGGACTTAGAAAATATAGGTGAGTTGTACTGGCATCGTCTACATCAAATTCCAGGAGTGTTTGTGTGTCCAAAACATCAACTTTTTTTAGAAAATAGTCATGTAAAAATAAGAAACAGACATCAACCGGCACTTTTTATCCCAGCATCTGAAGCTATTAAAAAAGTCCCATACTCTTATATCGATTTATCTAATAAAA
>JBCDDV010000401.1:0-3926 GCA_039180145.1 Cyanobacteria bacterium P01_G01_bin.49
ATGGAAAAAGCAAGTCTACAAAAATATTTACGTTATTGTTATCAAAAATATAAAAGTATCAATTCCCAGGAAGATCTCACTAATTATCAGTATTATTTGAGGGAATATTTAACCAGTAAACAACAAATTATGAAACTAGAATCCTCAAGAAGTTTTTCTCAACTTGATATTCATGGAAATGGTTAATCGTCTAAAGACTCTCCTTGAATGATTAACACAGAACAGGGAGAATGATGAACAATATAGTTACTAACACTACCCAAAAACATCTCAGAAATACCTTTTAAACCGCGTCTACCCATAACAATTAAATCTGCATCCCAACCCTTAGCAACATCTCGAATCCAACGACTTGGTTCTCCAACTTTCCAATCCCATTCTGTTGAGATACCTTGCTCTGTTGCCATTTTACAATAATCCCCTAACCATTGATCAACCTCTTTGGTTTGGGTTTCTAATTTCTCCCGAAATAGATAAGAAGAACTAGAAAATTCTCCTTGATAAATACTAGTATAAGGAGTCATAGATTGCTCGTCAATGGTCAAACAATGTAAGAGCATTAATGATGCCTGATTTTGTTTAGCCATTTCTGAGGCATGCTTAAAAACAGCTTTTCCCAATGGCGAGTTATCCAAAGCAGCTAAAATCTTTTTATAAGACATAATTCCTCTTAAATAATTCCACTAACAATTAACAAACTTGTCTAATCTTTCTATTCCTTTTTTAATTGAATCTAAATCAGTTGCATAAGATAAGCGAATACAATTATCAGCCCCAAATGCTACTCCAGGAATGACTGCTACCTGTTGAGTGTCTAATAAAGCGTCACAAAATTCCAAAGATTTCATCCCAGTTTTGCTAATATCAACAAATACGTAAAATGCCCCCATTGGTATGGGACAACTCAACTTAGAAATACTTTTAATCCTATCTAAAACCACAGCCCGTCTTGCTGCAAACGCTGATAACATTTTCTGCACACAATCTTGGGAATTTTCTAAGGCAGCGATCGCACCATATTGAGCAAAAGTACAGACATTTGAAGTACTATGACTTTGAATCGTACTGGTCGCCTTAATCAACTCTTTCGGCCCCGCTAAATAACCAATCCGCCATCCCGTCATGGCATAACTTTTAGCAAACCCATTACTAATAATTGTACGCTTAAATATTTCTTCTCCTAACGAGCCAATGCTTAAATGTTCTGCCCCATTGTAGAGAATTTTTTCATAAATCTCATCAGAAACCACCCATAAATCATGAGTAACAATAATCTCTGCTAACGCCTTAATTTCATTTGGCGTATAAACCATGCCTGTGGGGTTAGAAGGAGAATTAAGCACAAATAATTTGCTATTGGGCGTAATTGCTTGACGTAGCTGTTCAGGCGTAATTTTATAATCCGTTTCTGCCGTTGTTTCGACGATCATAGGCGTGCCTCCGGCAAGTTTTACCATTTCAGGGTAACTTAACCAATAAGGAGCCGGAATAATCACCTCATCTCCCGCTTCAATTAAAGCTAACATCAAGTTAAAAAGAGAATGTTTTCCTCCGTTAGTAATGATGACATTTTCAGGGCCATATTCCAGCTTATTATCATTACATAACTTTTTGGCGATCGCTTCTCGCAATCTCGGCTCTCCTGGGGCTGGGCCATATTTCGTCTTCCCCTGATCCAGTGCTAATTTTGCAGCGTCTTTGATAGGTTGTGGGGTATCAAAGTCTGGTTCTCCAGTACTAAAGCTACAAACATCAATTCCTTCGGCTTTCATCGCCTTCGCTTTCGCTGCGATGGCTAGGGTAAGAGAGGGAGGCACTTTTTTTACCCGTGTTGCCAGTTTAATCATTTGGAGTTTCCAAGCCTAAATAATGATTACTATTGATATTGTGTCATTATCGCTCTCTTCTTCGGTTAAGAGTAAGACTTTTTTAACAGTATATGATGATAGATCTGAAAAGAAACAGGCAAAAGTTTGTTTTGTAGTAATCTAAATAGTTTGTTACCTAATCTGAAAAAAGAGCATGAATGGCTGACAACGGAGGTTTACAGAAAGCGATGAGGAAAGCCCATTCTTGACAAGGGTGGGATGAGCTTAATCTTAGTCTTGACAGCAAACATCGCTCAATTTATCTTGTGCTTTTGTCGACTTGCCCCTAGGCGGATAGATATAGTTCATGACTATGAGAAAATGGCACAATAAGCATATCAAGAGTTAGCCTGAAAATAACTATGCAATCTCAATTAGCCAAAGCATTTACTCAACAAAAAGCCCTCAAGGTAATTAGTGGCTTAAATAACTTCGATACAACCAAAGTCACCGCCATTGTCAAAGCAGCCCAAGCAGGGGGCGCAACCTTTGTGGATATAGCGGCTGACGAGACTTTAATTAGTCATGTTCGCCAGTTAATTGACTTGCCAATTTGTGTTTCTGCGGTTGATCCTGATCTATTTGTGACAGCAGTGGCAGCCGGGGCAGATTTAATTGAAATTGGTAATTTCGATACTTTTTATGCCCAAGGAAGACGCTTTGAAGCCCCAGAGGTTTTAGATTTAACCCAGCGAACTCGCGCTTTATTGCCTCGTATTACCTTATCTGTCACCGTTCCTCATATTCTTCCTTTGGACGAACAAGTCCAGTTGGCTGAAGCTTTAGTCGAGTCTGGGGCTGATATCATTCAAACAGAAGGGGGAACGAGTAGTCAGCCAACCCACCCAGGAATTTTAGGATTAATTGAAAAGGCGGCTCCCACATTAGCGGCTGCCTATAGTATTGCTCAAGCTGTCTCGGTTCCAGTAATTTGTGCGTCTGGTTTGTCTAATGTGACAGTGCCTATGGCGATCGCTGCTGGTGCATCAGGTGTGGGTGTGGGATCTGCCATTAACCAACTTAATGATGAGGTGGCGATGGTAGCAGCCGTACGGTCTTTGGTAGAAGCTTTAGAGACTCGCCCTCTTCAGATTCGTTCCTAACCGATCATATTAATAATCCCATCCCTCAAAGCTACTCAGGGGATGGGATTATTAGACGTTGTTGAATGTGTAACGATTCAGCTACGCCTAATAGGGGATTTGAGGTTAAGAAAGCTTTTAAATTGCCTTCTGCCTTTTTTTAGGAGAAATCTCCTTTGTATTCTAAGGGATCACTAATCAAGAGCGATCGCCTAGAATCCTCATGGCTTGTTTTTTTAGGAGAACGGAAATGTTTTTTTACCTCCGTCGAACTCACCTTAAGTTATGAAAAGTAGCATTACTAAGCATAAAGCTCAACAACTTGCTTAAATAGCTTTTCTAAGCCTATTAGAAACAACAGTAGAAAATTTTTCTAAACTCAAAGAGAAAATGATAAATAAAGGAAATAAACTGACAACAATTAGCATACTTTTGAAAGAATCTGTTTCGATAAGGTCTATTTTATCCAACAGAAAATAAAAAGACATATGAAATAAGTAAATTGGTAGGGAGTGATTACCGATAAAAGTCACAGCACTAGTCAGAAGATTCACTGATGAAATTTCGTTTTCTAGTGCATAAGCGCAAACAATAAATAACAGAACTAAACTTCCCATTAAAGGTAAGCTTGTTAACAAATGCTTTTCTAAAAAAGTATATACCAACGCTATATAAAGTAGCAGTGAAAAAGTTATGTAACGATACTTTGACAATTTGAATTTAGTTGCCAAAGCAATTTTCTCGAAGCTACCTAAATTCTGAAAAAGCATTCCACAAAAAAACAAATACGTGTGAATAAAATATATGTGCAGATAAGGAGATTTAGAAAAATGAAAAAACATAAATCCTGAGTCAAAAATATGATAATTTTGACCCAAGAATTGAGAAAATATTAAGAAAATAGTCACAAATAATATTACTAAATACTTATTGTATTTTTTGAGCAATAAACTCAGAAACGGACTTAAAAAATAGC
>JBCDDV010000402.1:0-3925 GCA_039180145.1 Cyanobacteria bacterium P01_G01_bin.49
CTGGTAAACTAAGTAACTTTTCCATTTGTTTAGGAACATTACCCTCAAAATTAGCAATAATTTTTTGGCAAGACCCTCGAATATTTTTGGCTTTATTACGATAGAATCCAGTCGAACGAATTAAAGTTTCTAACTCCTCTCGATCTGCCTCAGCTAAAGAAGGAGCATCAGGAAAACGTGCGAACAATTTGGGGGTTACTTTATTCACCCTTTCATCAGTACATTGAGCAGACAAAATTGTCGCCACTAATAACTGGACAGGGGTTTCATAAGTCAAGCTACAAGTAGCATTGGGATAGAGACGTTTTAGAATAACCAAAACTTCTAATGCTCGTTGTTTTTTAGTAGCACGTTTTCGAGTAATACTCATATTAAGTTTGGCTAAATACTAAGCGTTAAAGTCCAATTTGTTGAATAAAGTCTTGAACCACTGCCAGATTGACTGTATCGCGAATAATAATCAACATCCCTAAGCTTAATATCAAGACTAAACCCGTTTGCATGATGCCTTCTTGGAGTTTCATCGGTAGAGGTTTTCCCAGTAATCCTTCTATCAACAAAAACACCAGTTGGCCTCCATCCAGTGCTGGCAAGGGAAGAATATTAATTAAGGCTAAATTGATGCTGATTAAAGCCCCAAATTGAAATAAATTTCCGGCATTATTTTGAGCAATAGTTGCTCCGTATTCAACAATTTTAATCGGCCCAGCGACTTGCTTAGCATTTTCTTGAAAATTACTAATCAGTTGCCAAAATCCTTGAACGGTTAAAGTTGCTACATTTTGATAAGCTTCTGCACTAAAAGTAAAAGCTTGAACAAAGTTTTGAGCGCGATTTAATTGCACATTGGGCAATAATCCTACTCCGATTTTGCCTTTTCCTTCTTCATTTCCTTGCGGAATTACCGTTACGTTTAAGCGTTGCTCTTCTCTTCTAACAGTCAAATTGAGAGGCGTATCAACAGAGTTTTGAACTTTCTCAATGAATGATGCGGTGGCATCAGGAAAATTACCTAACGGTTGATCATTAACAGCAACGACCACATCTCCTGATTCTATTCCCGCTACCATTGCGGCTGAACCCTGTTCAACTTGGGGAATCATTAACCCTGGTTGAATATCCTGAATGCCAATGGTTGCCGTTTGTCCCACCAAGAGAAAGTAAGCAAAAATGAGGTTGGCAATGACTCCAGCACTGATGACAATAGCCCGATCAAAAAGGGGACGATTACGAAGTAAATTAGGGTCATCAGAAGGAATGGCACTGTCAGGATCATCATCAGGAAATCCGACAAATCCTCCCAAGGGAACCGCACAAACTGTATATTCCGTTTCCGGGCCTTTATACTTGGCTAAAACCGGGCCAAAGCCAATGGAAAAACGGGTAACATGGATACCTTGCAGCCGAGCAGCCGCAAAATGACCCAACTCATGAACAACAATTAAAATGATTAAAACCGCGATCGCCGCCAAAACTGACATAATAAAGGAAATGATAGTCTAAGATTTAACTGTTGTTTATTGTAAAACATCTCAGGATTGTCTCTGAACAAAAGAAGACTGCGTATTCGATAAACTTTCAAAATGATCTTAAATAACCCGTTCATTTCCCCCATCTAAAGGAATTTGTGCCGCGGTGGTTTTTTCAAATAAATTATCACACATTGCTGTTGCTAATTCTGCCACATCACGACTGGTAACTTCCACTTTCAAGACATTATTCGTTTTATAGTCTTGTACTGTTAACCCGTAATGTTTGGCTCTAGATTCTAGCACCTCATCTGTCCAAATACCTGTATCAAACACTCCATTGGGATGAATAGAATTAATACGAATGTTATCTTTACCCCATTCCAAAGCAGCCACACGGGTTAATTGATTTAACGCCGCTTTAGACGCAGAATAAGCGGCCGCGCCGGGGCCGGGAGCCGGAACATTTTTTGAGCCGATCACGACAATTCTACCCCCTTTAGGCGCTAATTTCAGCAAGGGATAAACTTCTCGCATTAACACTAAATTCGCATCAAGATTAATATTCATAATGTGTCGCCATTTTTCTGTAGACAGTGCTTCAATAGGGCTACTGGCAGGGAAAATGCCAGCATTGAGAATCATCATATCTAAACCCCCAAAGCGTCTCACAGCAACTTCTAAAGCTTGTTTAATAGCAGTTTCATCGGTTAGATCACAAACAAGACCACAGAAGTTAGGGCCCTTATATAAGTCAGTAATAACCTCATTAATATCCAGTCCTACTACTGCGGCCCCCCGTTTCAACAAAGAGTCAACGCAAGCTTTACCAATACCAGAGGCGGCCCCTGTGACTAACGCAACTTCCCCCGTAAAAACCGGAGGTTCTCCTCCTTTGGCTAATTTTGCTTGTTCGAGTTCCCAATATTCCACATCAAAAATATCTTGGGGTGGCAACGCTTGATAACCTCCCAATGCAGTAGCTCGTTCGATAATATCAATGGTATGGTCATAAATATCAGCCACAATAGCTGCTGCTTTGGCATTTTTTCCAATAGCGCATAATCCCAAGTCTGAATCTAAAATAACTCTAGGGGCAGGATCGAGTATCGTTTTAGGGGTGTTTGCTTGGGCTGCATGGGTTTTAAAATAGGTTTTGTAAGTATCAATATATCCTTGTATATCTTTTCCTAATAAAGGAAGACGCTTAGTACGAATCACGTGATCGGGAGTTGCTGGCCCCTGTTGAGAGATATCTGCAATGTCTTCTCGTTGAGCAAATTTTAGAGTTTTTTCTGTTTGCTGTAAGGACATAATCACAGGACATCGAGCGGCAGTAGAAACTTGATACCGCAACTCAGCTATGGTATGACTTACGGGGTTTTGGGATTGAATAACGGAGTTGAAAGGAATATTCCAAGCATCATGTCGTTTCAAATAGTTCTCAGCTTCAGTTACTAACGCAATCATCCGTTGATAAGATTCTTGGGCCGTCTCTCCAAAGGAAAAAATGCCATGATTCATTAATACCATCCCAATCGTATTCTTTCCTTTTTGGTTGGTAAATTCTTTGGCACAGAGACGAGCCAGGTCAAAGCCGGGCATAATATAAGGGATAATAACAACGCGATCGCCATAGATTTCTTCTATTCTGACTTTTCCGTCAGCCGTATTGGTAATGGTAACTACTGCATCAGCGTGGGTATGATCCACATATTTGTCGGGAAGGATCGCATGGAGAATGGTTTCAACTGAGGGTGATGGTGCGTTTGACCGTATCATTTGGGTTTTCAGTTCATTCACCATCTGAGAGTCTGATAAGGTTTGGAGTTGAGCCAATTTTAGTAAATGGGGCATTCTTACACCAGAAAATCCCCCCTCTTCTATGGTTGCTAAATCCCAACCACTGCCCTTGACGTAGAGAATATCTTCAATTTCACCGACTAAATTTTCTTGGCGTATCTTAACCGATGTATTGCCCCCACCATGCAAAACTAAGGAAGGATCTTGACCTAATAATCGGGAAGTATAGACTCGTAAGGCTAAATCTGTCTGATATTTAGCTGCATTTTGATCATTCCACAAGCTCTTCATAATTGGGTTGAGAGTTAAACATACTTAAATATATAAACTTTATGATACGTCTATGTACGTCAGTTCGGGTTAAGGAATTGGGGAGTTCTGTTGATTGTTCATTGTCTGAAATGGCCCCCAAAAACTGGACAAGAAAATAAGCTCTAAACTGACCCAATTATGATCAAGGTAGTTTATGGCTAACAAGCGAAAACCCTTGCAGTCCTCAATTAAAAGCAAAAGTGGCTTTAGAAGCGATTTGAGGAGATAAAACCGATCCTAGATACCGACCCTTTTTAGCAGATTTGTACCAAGTAGGGTTAGCCTGCATTATTCATGAAGAAAAAACAAAATAAAAAAAATCAGAAATTAGCATCAAAAGC
>JBCDDV010000403.1:0-3923 GCA_039180145.1 Cyanobacteria bacterium P01_G01_bin.49
AAAAAAAATTACCATCGTCAATAGGGCAATTACTTTCAGAATACCCAAATGAAGATAATTTATGCTTTTCGCTTTAATTTTATTTTATCAAAACCAATATGTTAATTATCTTAAATGTCGGGGTGAAGACCCCCGTTAGACGAATGTGAAGTGTACCCAATTGTCTAGACTGATAAAGGAGCAATCAAACCCTTATCTCAAGTTATGGTTGCGCCACAATTTGACGGTGGTATCGGTGCTACCACTGATTAGGCTGTGGCTATCTGGGGTGAAAGTAATAGAAAAAACGGCCTTGTCGTGACCAGTCAAAATCTGCAATAATTCTCGATTTTGAGCATCCCAAAGTTTGATCATTCCGTCGTAGCTACTGGTTGCCAGTGTCCTTCCGTCTGAACTGAAAGCCACTGCCAGAACAGCTTGCGAATGGGCTAAGATTGCTGTACGAAGCTTTCCAGTCTCTAAATCCCAGAGTTTAAGGGTTCTATCTTGACTAGCACTGGCCAGCGTTTTCCCGTCCGCACTCATGGCCAGCGACCAAATAGTCTTATTATGGGCTTTGAATCTGTAAAGCAGCTTGCCGGTCTTAACACTACTGACATGAATCATGCCGTTAGTATCCCCCGTGACCAGAGTATCGTTGTCTGGAGTGACGACAAGGGAAATAATGCTAGCAGGATCTTCTCTTAAATGTAGGAGCGAACCGGTTTTCCAATTCCAGACCTGTAGCTTTTTGTCGTAGCCACCACTGACCACTTTGGTTCCGTCCGGGGTGAAGGCGACTGCTCTGACATCGTCGGTATGTCCTACGAGGTCATTCTTCAGGGTTCCCGTTTGCAAGTTCCAGACTTTGACATGATTGTCCCAACTAGCACTAGCTAGCATTGAGCCGTCAGGACTAATTGCTAGGGAACTTATCGCATCATCATGAGCTTGAAAGGTACGTAACACTAGTCCGGTTCTTAAATCTAGGATACGGATTTGACCGTCGTAAGTGCCGACAACTGATGTTGTGCCATTAGGACTAATTGCAGTGGCATAAATCCAGGACGACTCATCCATCAAGATTTTTGTGGCGACAGTTGTTTCGCCCAGTAAAGCATTGGGTGGTAGGGTTGCTGTAATCTGAGCTGTCCGGGCGATAGTAATTGCTCCTATCCCAACCATACTACTTGCTATCAAACTCGGCCACGGTGGTAGCTTAAGAGAGTGCCGCTTTCGCTGACGAGATTGTGTTTGAGTCTTGTGTTTCATATTTTCTCCTTAATCTTGTCGCTTATTCTCTGTGTGTCTTTAATAACAGTGTTTGCTCCTAGGGTGGTAGAACGGGGCAATGATGATTTCTTGATCTCGATTATTTTGCGCAAGAGAAACAGGATCACGATGCCGACCATGCCCACAGCACTGATGGGTGTTAGATATGTCCAGTGTCCGTCCATTTTGTCGAAGACGTGCCAGAGCAATAGAAACATGGCAATGTAGGTTAGAGAGTGCAACATCTTCCAGTGCTTCTTGAGCTTTCTCACACTCCAGTCATTAGAGGTTATAGTTAGCGAGGCGAAAATGATAAAGGTGATAATCCCTTGACAATAAACGACATAGGTCTGGTGATCGAGAAAATCGAAGTGACGCTTGCGAAGCATCAAGTGTCCATGGGCCACAGTCAAGGCAAAGGCGAGAATGCCCATTAAACGGCGGTTTTGCAGTAGCAGCTTGGGTATTCCCGTTTTCTTGATTGGAGGGGAAATTACCCGTAGCGTTGTGGGTAATAATGTCAAAATGTAAGCCACAATTGCCAGAAATCCAAATAGGTTGGCTGCGCTGGGTATATCCATAAGTAGTCTCCTTTTAATAATTTTTCTATCTCGTTTTTGAGGAATTTCCGAAATCTTTAGCTGGGTAAAGGTTCAAATTTTGGATGCTTTGGTACTGACACAAAATGGATTTTTATACACCCAGAAATAGCGTGATGAAAACAAAGCGAATAGAAAAACTGCCAAGCAAATGAAGCCGTCACTAATGTGCAATTGAAGCTAGAAAAGTAACGAGATTAGAATCACTCAAAAGTATCGCGATTCTAACAATAACTTTGCGAGTTAAAAGTCCGCATAGCATCGCACATGAGGTAAGAGTTTACTAAACGAAACTACTGTAATGGCACAACCTTATCGAGTGTTTCTTGATAAAGAAATCACTCTTTGCGCTTTTTCCAAATATCAGCTTTTTGTAGTAATCTTTGAGAACAAATTTTTCCATTTTTAATCAACTCTACTTGATTTTGATTTACTTTTGTACACTAAATTTCTATCTATAGCCTCACAAAAATACATAGTTTTAAGCTTAATAAGTAGTGCTATAAAAGATGTGAATAAACTGAAGTATTGCTAGAAATAAGCAATTTATATGTCTACTCAGATAAATTGGTTAATTTTACCTACACATCATATATAGGAAAATTTACTTTTAATGCTACTCTTTTATGTAATTAATACAGTTTTTTGCCACAAAATAAATAAAACTGTATTAATTACACTAAATAATTGGAGTAAATAGATAAATTATGTTAAAAGTAAAAAAAATAAGCTCAAAATGTAAAAAATTAGCACAGTGAAAAAATCTTTAGATTGCCTAGCTCATATAGATTTGGAGGTCACTTTACCTTATCAATACTGGCTAATAACTACTTTTAGTTACTAGTTATTAATCTTTAGTTAATAGCAATGTAAAGAAGAACACAAGCCTCTATGTTTTTTGGATTACCAGTGCCTATCAATAAATAGCAAAAACACAAAAATATCTACTTAAGTTAGATGTATTGAGGAACGCAAAATGAATTGGCTGAATAAGCATTATGATCTGATTGTTGTTGGTGTTGGAGATATGGGAAGTGCCACAGTTTACGGACTAGCAAAACGTGGCTTCAAAGTCCTCGGCTTAGATCGCTACAGTATTCCTAACAAAATGGGTTTTTCTCACGGATTTACAAGAATCTTTCCCACAGAACACCGTACCTATTTTGCTGAACGATTTTTTTCGAGACGGTTCTGGTTTGACTCTATAACTTTCAACTTGTATTTATACCAACACAATAGACGAAGATTTTATTATAGATTTCTATCCTGATTGTCCTCAAGTCTCTTTAGCTGTGGGCTTTTCTGGACACGGATTTAAGTTTTGCAGTTTAGTCGGTGAAATTATGACAGATTTAGTAAAAAAAAGGAAGGACTTCTTATGATATAGAAATATTTAAACTTAAGCGATTTCAAAATTAGGTGGTGAAGATCAATTATTTTTGTGTTTCTTGATAAAAAGTGTGCGGATCGCATCAACATATCCAAGATACATTTCATACTGATTTTGTTTATTGAGAGGAATTTTATCAAACTCAACTCCTTTACCCCAACGCTGAATGGTATTCGGTTTTAATTTTAAAATTTTAGCTAGTAAATTTATACATTGTTCTCGATAGCACCATTCTGATTCTATCTCTAAAATTTGTTCTTCTTGATAACGAAATCTTCCATCTTCTCTTAAACTTTCCAAATGAAACCAGCGCCGACAAAATTTTCTTGGATGTAGTCGAGGTATATTGTTTATGAATTTTATAATGTCCGATAATAAAAATTCTGACTGTTCCTTTATGAGAAAATTAGAATAAGAATTATAAGTCATCTGTTCTTCATTCAAATTTTGTTTTTCAATATAGTCCATAATTAAGTAAAAGCTTTTATTGCCTACAATGTAAGCTTCTAGTGATGGAAAATAGGATGTTTTCTCTTCTTGTATGGGTTGAAAGCTTTCTACTTCTTCCTTGAAAGGATCTTGACATTCTTCTAGGTAACTGAATGAAAATGAATCTATTTTGAATCGTTTAATAATAACTTTTTTGGGTATTTTTTGATTATTTTTATTGGTTTCAGCTAAAT
>JBCDDV010000404.1:0-3919 GCA_039180145.1 Cyanobacteria bacterium P01_G01_bin.49
GCCGCCGACGCTGCCGTGGCCGCTGTTGCAGGGCTACCGGTGTAACCAGTGCGAGCGCAAGGCGCACAAACACTGCATCCGTGCCAGTGGCGGGCTAGAAAGGATGCCAAATGACTTAATGAAACAATATTATACCCAAAGATCCTCTGCTGGATTAATTATTACCGAAGCAACAGTAATTTCTCAACAAGCTTGTGGATGGGAACAAAGTCCAGGTATTTATTCAGAGGATCAAGCAGAAGCTTGGCAACAGATTACTCAAGCGCTCCATGAAACAGAAACCCCTGTTTTTCTACAACTTTGGCACTGTGGAAGAGCATCTCATAGTAGCTTTCAAAAAGATAATCAACTTCCCGTTGCTCCCTCTGCTATTAAACTAAATAGTGAGTATATTCATACCCCGATTGGTAAGCAACCTTACGAAACACCCCGCGCTTTAGAAACAGAAGAAATTCCTCGTATTGTTGAAGATTACCGTTTAGCCGCAGCAAGAGCGAAAAAAGCAGGCTTTGATGGAGTGGAAATTCATGCAGCAAACGGTTATTTAATTGATCAATTTTTACAATCAAAAACTAATAAACGTACAGATAAATATGGAGGGAGTCTTGAAAATAATTATCGATTTTTGCAAGAAATTGTCGAAGCTATTTTAACAGTATTTCCTGCTAATCAGGTTGGGGTTAGATTATCCCCCAATGGTAATTATAATGATATGGGATCTCCTGAATATCGGGAATTATTTTTATACCTTGCCAAACAACTTAATCATTATCGGTTAGCTTATCTTCATATCATTGATGGCTTAGGATTTGGGTTTCATGAACTAGGAGATCCTATGATCTTGAAAGAATTTCGTGATATATTTGAAGGCCCGATCATAGGAAATTGTGGTTATACGCAAGAAAGCGCAGAAGCTACTATTAAGTCTGGGGATTCTGATTTAATTGCTTTTGGCAGACCTTACATCAGTAATCCAGATTTAGTGGAAAGATTTACCAATAATTGGCCGTTAAACCCATCTGCTGAGATCAAAGATTGGTACTCTTTTGGTAAAGAAGGTTATATTGACTTTCCTACTTATCAGGAATCTCAAAAAAGTTAACTCAATTGAACAATACTCTCTCAAAAAAAGAGATATATTGCTTCATTTGAACAGGAGAGGTAAAAAGATTCAATTAATAAATTAGCCTTGATGGTCAAACTTCAGGCATAATAAAAAGCAATTGAGTCGCCTCCAAATAATACTGATGTCCTCTCCTGATCCGAGTCGCTACAAAAGCAGACTCTTTAACTTCCTCAACCGTCAATCTTTGCGATGGCGCGATCGCCTGATCGCAACTGCACAACATCTCAGAGTCGCCGTTGAATGGGGAACCCAAATCCTGATTTACCCCATTTATTTGATGGTACAAGCAGGACGCACTACGCAACAACAATTAAATCAAACCTTTAAACTAGCAACTCTCCCCTCTCAAACAACCGTTGATCGTCCTCTTGAAAAGGTTCTAGAGAAGGCGGAACATTGTTTAAATGAAACGGAAACCTTTGCTAACCAAAATCAAAAAAATACCTCGTCATTAATTAACAATGCCACAAAATTAAGGCAAAAAATTAAGGAATCTTTTTTAGATCCGAATTTAGTTCTTGAAACCATAGAAGAAAACAATAAAAATTTGCCGATTCTTATCCAAGGAATGGCCAGCAATGTTGATAATCATAATCTTGTCTTAGTTGATGAAAATAATAAAACGCTAGATATTTTTTCTAAGACACAGCAAACTTATCTCAATACTCAAATTCGTCTTGAAACTGCTAATTATTGGTATGATTTAAAAAAAACTAAAGCCAAGACAAAAACAAAACTAATTTCCACAGTTTCTCTTGATCGGGGTCATATTTTGCCCCCTATTCGCTGGTTTTGGAAAACGATGCGTTGGGTACAAACCAGTCCCGTTGCGATCGCCATTAACTTATTCAATGAGTCATCTCTAGTTCATTGTCCTATGACCAATTCTCAAATGTCTTCAAGGGTGATCCAATTCGATAACCATGTTTATTACCGGGACAACGGTACTTCAGAAACATCATCAACAAATATAGGGCAATTAAGACAGTTAATTCAACAAGCAATTTATTACTTTTTTAGAGAACCTTCTCAAGACGAGATAGCCCCTTCATCAAACACAAATCAGAGATTAATTGACACTTCTGACTCCCTTAAATTGTCCGAAAAACCATCTCTAAAAATACTACCTTCTCGACAAACTCTCAGTAAACTTGCTCAAACTCCCCCTACTAAATCTGTACAAAAATGGGGACAAAAACTAGAAAAACAAGACCATAATTCTGATCCATTTCGTCTGCAAGTGCTAATTTATGCAGCTATTGATTACTTCTTTGGAAAATCGAGGCAAACTTACCAAATTGAGGAAAATAAGAAAAAAGCAGACTGTAATCTAGGAGAACTACCTCAAAATATCTCAAACTATCCTCAAATAGAAGATCCTTGGTTATCTTGGGATGACTTGTATGGAGAAACTTCTCCTCTTACCACTAATAACTCTAATCTATCTTCTCCGGCTTCTTCACCACAAACAGTTAAGGTTTTTTATAATTCTGAACAAGGGCAGAGAAAACAGATAAAAAAACCGCTAAAAATATCAAAAAACTTGAATTATTCAGCTAAACGTCAAACAGCTAAGAAATCAAGTGCTAAACCTCCAAAAGCGAACAAATCTGTTTCAAATTCTACATCAGTGGAAAGATATTATCCTGATCATAGCACTGACATTGAAGCCTCTCCTCAAGACTGGATCGAAACTGAAGCAAAGTCAACAGGATATGTTAAACACCCCCTAGAAAGAGTTTTAGAATGGTTAGATTTCGCTGTTCATTGGTTAGAAGAATGGAGTGCAAAATTGTGGCGATGGTTGCGCAAACGTTTTTAAAATGGCGTTGCATCCCTGCGGGATGATGTGATAATAGTCACAAATAAAATGTCCTAATTGTCAGTCTAATCAAATTAATAAGAATGGTCATCGCCGAGGTCAGCACAACTATCAAGGCAAAAAAGGCGATCGCTCTAGTCTGACCTTTAAACCTTTGTGGAAAATAATTCGGGATTGGCAATCGTTTTTATCTATGCTGAGATCTTGCACCAGTACAAAAAAACTTAACCAAGAAACCCAAGAAAATTGATTTTCTTGCTAATTACGTTAAAACAAAAACCTATTCCCTGTTCCCCGTTCCCTGTTCCCTATCCTAGCTAGCCAATCATAAACGAGGTGCAAGATCTCAGTATGACTGATGAATGGAAAGTTTATCCTTGTTTTATCAATGATTGTGATCATTTAATTCTTAAAACCTATATGAGCAGGGTCGAAGGAGAAAACACTCGACTCAGACATTACTTAGCTCGCTTGAAACGAAAAAGCGGGCAGACCCCCCGTTGACATAAGGCGCAAGGGAATGCTGCCCAAAACACATTACCCTACTCTAAGTCTGAAGAAATGCTTAGATTGTCAATCAAACTTTTGCTTCATTATCTTCGTTTTGATACCATTCCTCTTTAAATCATCTCGCAGGGATGTAACGCCTTTGAAATTTATGCTACGGCTCTTGGAGTTGAAGAAATAAGGGATCAAAAAGTATATTCTCTTTATTTTCTGCCATAAAACAGTTTTTGCCTTTTTTATTGACTTTTTTCAAACATTGGCAAACTTTAAATGTTTCTTAACCGTTGATTATATCATAGAACACTTTTATAAAAGCTCTATCTTTTGTAAGAGATCCATTGACAAGTCTTGATCTGATTTAGTTATTAAATCTTGAAAGGTCAAGATTCAAAACGAGTTTTGTAATAAATAGGAATTTAGATGAGAAATTTAGTGGGTTCAAATATCTTTATTTCCTAATATTA
>JBCDDV010000405.1:0-3893 GCA_039180145.1 Cyanobacteria bacterium P01_G01_bin.49
ATCAGGCTATTTCGTCGTTGCGAATACAACCTTGGATCAAAAAAATAGAAAAAAATCAAGAATTTCCAATTATTAATGATCTCAAAAATAATGCTTGTTTAGAAAAGCTTTCTTTTTTAAAAAAAACTAGCCTAAGTTCTTTATTGGCAATAGGGACTAATTTTCAAGACAAAAATAATGGAATAATCATACTAGGAAAAATTGAAAGCTGTCAATGGACTCAGCAAGAGAAAAATATCTTAAAAGAGGTCACTGATATTGTGGCGATCGCCTGTCATTTGACAGAGTTACAATCACAACCAGAAGAATCTGTTCCTTATACAAATACAGATTTTTCCTTAAGTAGTATTCCCAAGATTTTAGAGAAAAATCCTCTACTAAGACTTTGGTGGGAAACGACACGAAAACAATTAGATCGACAATTAGAATCCAATAAGCAGTTGATCTATAATATGATTACCATTATGAGTGATCAAACCCGTAATCCCTTGGCTATCATGAAAATGGGGATTACGATATTACGTCAACAAAAATTATCTCCAAAAGAACTAAAAAAACGCCTTGATATCCTAGAAAAAGAATGGGATAAACTTAATGAAATTAATGAAAAAATTCTGAAACTAAAAAACTTAAAATCTCACTTATTGACCCTTTCACCACACTTACTTAACTTAGAAACTTTAATTAACAAAATTATTCACAACTCTCAAAGTGAATGGGAAAAAACTCAACAAAAATCACTAGCCCTGCAAGCCGACTTTTCAGAATTAAATCAAACTTCTACAAATATTCTAACAGACGAAGAACAGTTAACCAAAATACTACAGGAACTGTTAAAAAATGCCGGGAAATTTGCGGTAGATCATTCTAAAATTTTATTAAAAATAAGTGGAGATTTTGAGTCAAGTCAGCCCAACATTATTATCAGTATTTCCAATGTTAGTCCTTGCAATTTTGTTACCAATATTGACCAATTTTTTGATCCTTTTTATCGAGAACAAATGGTAATTGATACAGCAATTCCAGGAATTGGCTTGGGACTAACCATTGTCAAGGATCTCGTTGAACTACTGAATGGTAGAATTAAACCATTTTCTAATCCTCATGATACCCCTGAGTATTGTAAAATAACATTTGAACTAACTCTTCCCCAATCTCTATAATAATAGCGATTACTAAACTTTATGCTGACTAAAAGTGCATCGTCTAAGTCGCTGCGCTGGCAACGTTCTAAATATTCTCCTATTTTCCGTCAATGGGAAATTTCCCTGATTACTTGTCGATTTTTATTATCATTACTTTGGGCTAAACTACTAAGGAATAATTCTTCTCGGCAAAGACACAAACGGGCTAAATGGTTGGTCAAAAATTTACTACAATTAGGGCCAACTTTTATTAAAATTGGACAATCTTTATCAACTCGTGCTGATTTAATTCCTTTAGAATACATTCAAGAATTAAGCCAACTTCAAGATAAAGTTCCCCCTTTTAGTTCTGATGAAGCAGTCGCTGTTATCGAAGCAGAATTAGGCAAACCGATTTATGATTTATTTGATACCTTTGAAATAGAGCCATTAGCTTCAGCTAGTTTAGGACAGGTTCACCGTGCTAAATTATACTCTGGTCAAGAAGTTGTTGTTAAAGTACAAAGACCAGGGTTAGAAAGAATTTTTAATTTGGATTTTGAGGTTGTTCATCGACTAATTCGTTTGATAACGCGCTATTTTGCCACCTTTAAGAAGTATGATTTAGAAGCAATTTATGAAGAATTTTTTGAAATTTTGTTTCAAGAAATAGATTATATTCACGAAGGTAAAAATGCAGAACGATTTCAAGTAAATTTTAGAAGTTATTCTCAAATTCGTGTCCCAACAATTCATTGGAAATACAGCACAAAAAAAATTTTAACGCTAGATTATTTACCAGGAATTAAAGTTGATGACAGGGCAGCGTTGGAAGCAAATAATATTAATTTAGATCACATTATTCAATTGGGAATTTGTTCTTTTTTAAAACAATTATTATTAGATGGCTTTTTTCAATCAGATCCCCATCCTGGTAATATGGCAGTCAGTCAACGGGGAGAACTGATCTTTTATGATTTTGGAACAATGGCAGAAGTCAAAACCTTTGCCAAAGATCAGATGATACAAGTTTTCTTCGCCGTCCTCAAAAAAGACACGGACAAGGTTGTTGAAACCCTGATTTATATGGGGTTAATTGAACCCTTAAATGATATGACCCCGGTGAAACGAATTGTCGCTTTTCTCTTAGAAAATTTTCGAGATAAACCAGTTGATGTTGGGGCCTTTGAACAAATTAGTGATGAAGTATATTCAATGTTCAAAAGTCAACCTTTTCGGTTACCACCACAAATGACATTTATTCTGAAATCTTTAACAACGCTAGATGGCATTGCGCGGGCCTTAAATCCCCAGTACAATTTATTAGCGGCAAGTCAACCCTTTGTTAAAAGTTTAGCTTTAAGTGGTCGTCGAGGAACAATTGTCACTGCTTTAGCGAGACAAGCAAAAGATATTATTAAAAGTACCCTAAGTCAGCCTAATACTTCTGAGCGATTTTTAAAGCGATTAGAAGAAAGAATTGACCGAGGAGAATTACAATTTCGTATTCGTTCCTTAGAAAGCGAAAGAATATTAAAACGGATAAATTTAGGAATTAAGAGTTTAATTTATGCTTGTTTGACCGGATTTATTTTGCTATCTGCTTCGATTTTAATGACAACTATTTATTTCAAATTGGCTTTAGTTTGCTTTAGTTTGGCTGGTTTATCTAGTTTATTTTTATTCAAATCTTTGATCGCCTTGATGGTTCAAGAGAAAGTTGATAAGTTATTAGACAAAAGATAAGTGGACAACCACAAGGTTGCCCAACAGGAGTTATACTTTCCGAGAATAATACTCAACCACCAGCAGTTCATTAATTTGCAACGCGATCCATTCCCGCTTGATCAGATCGTTCACTTTGCCTGTGAAAGTGTTTTTATCAAATTCCAAATGTTCAGGAAGGTTAGCTAACCCAGGATATTCCATATTCGCTTCTACTAAGCGGCGAGAATTATCTTTATTTCTAACCGAGATAACATCTCCAGGACGGCAAGCATAGCTAGCAATATTCACAATACGACCATTGACAGTAATATGACCATGATTTACTAGTTGGCGGGCCCCGGGAATTGTTCCTGCCATGCCTAAACGAAATACGGTATTATCAAGGCGCATTTCTAGTAATGTTAATAAATTTTGTCCGGTAGAACCTGAGATACGACGCGCTTCTTTAACATAACGAATTAATTGCTTTTCAGTAACGCCATAATTGAAACGCAGTTTTTGCTTTTCTTCGAGTCGAATTGCGTATTCAGAACGTTTACGGCGACCTTGACCATGTTGACCAGGTGGATAGGTACGACGAGGATTTTTGCGGGATAAACCGGGGAGTTCTCCTAGTCGTCGCACTATTCTAAGACGGGGACCTCTATAACGAGACATATAAGCGACTTTCTCCTAATAAACAATATATTCCAAAACTATCATTATATCAGTTTATCGAGTAACAAGGAAGTAGGGGAGAGAAGTTCAGACTTAAAATTTAGTCGGGGGAAGATCTGAAAAATCTCATCCGAGTTGTTTTGATTTTTGATTTTGAGTTGTGAATTATTTTTTTCCTAATCCTTTCTAATCATTCACTCATTAGCGACTTGGGACTATATTGTAGATGCTTTATCTCTCTAGCCATTTTGAGAATTGGTATTAAGTACTTACGTAAAATTTATTCTTCTTTGTTAAGTAAGGAACAAAAAGTTTCCTGAGTGTCTACAACATCAACACAAGGCATGGCATCGGAATTATCAGCATCGGTGCGATGAAAAAAAC
>JBCDDV010000406.1:0-3886 GCA_039180145.1 Cyanobacteria bacterium P01_G01_bin.49
ATTTCCTGGAGAAAAGAGAGGTCAACAAGACAACATCAACAAAGATAAGTGCGCCACCATAGCAGCGCACCTAATAATCGAGGGTTAATCAATGATAAAAGTCTATTACCTGTTGCTTTTAAGGGAAGTTAGCTAATATTAAGCTTCTACTAACGGAATCGCTGTTCCTAAACCAGCAGCCATTTCTTCAGGGGTAATTTTGCCATCATGATTAACATCGATCGCATCAAAAACTAAGTCTGTTCCGGCCCATTCTTCACGGGTGATAAACCCATCGCCATCTAGGTCATACACACTGAAAAGGTCAGCAGCGACATTATTAGTCGTCACACTTCCTTCAAGACGATTTAGGCGTTCTTTGAGCATTTCTTCTAGGGTTTCTAATGCTTTGGTAAAGCCCTGAATCCCTTCATCAAGCTTTTCGTAAGCCATTTTATCTTCCTTGTGCATTTTCTCAAAGGTGGCTTTATCTATGGCAATTTTTTTAATGTCCATTTTAGCCGCTGCATCAGGAGCAAGCTTACGGGGTAAAGCTTCTTTTGTAGCCTTTAATTGTTCTAATAACTTAGGAGAAATGGTTAATAAATCACATCCTGCTAACTCACAAATTTCTCCAATATTACGGAAACTTGCCCCCATAACTTCGGTTTTGTAGCCGAACTTCTTGTAATAGTTATAGATCTCCGTAACAGACATTACCCCAGGATCTTCGGTGGGTGCATAATCTTTTCCTGTTTCTTTTTTGTACCAGTCCAAAATCCGACCCACGAAAGGAGAAATTAAAGTAATATTCGCTTCTGCACAAGCGATCGCTTGATGTATGCCAAATAATAGAGTTAAGTTGCAGTGAATGCCTTCTTTTTCTAAACTTTCGGCGGCTTTAATTCCTTCCCAGGTAGAAGCAATTTTAATCAAAATGCGATCGCGGGATACGCCAGCTTTTTCATATTCAGAAATCAAGTAACGTGCTTTCTCAAGAGTCCCTTCCATGTTATAGGATAACCGTGCGTCTACCTCAGTTGAGACTCGTCCGGGAATAATTTCTAGAATTTTCAACCCAAAGGCAACTGCCAAACGATCAAAGGCTAAAGTTACTACATCAGATGCCGAGGCATTCTTTCCTAATTCTTTTCTAGCGTTCTTTAAAGTATCATCGACAATAGCTTGATATTGTGGCATTTGTGCTGCTGCCGTGATCAAAGAAGGATTTGTCGTAGCATCACGAGGTTTAAATGTTTCAATCGCTTGAATATCTCCTGTATCAGCAACAACAATGGTAAATTCCCGAAGTTGCTCTAGTAATGTTGCCATAATTAATTACTCCTTAACAAAAAATCCCAAAATTTCAGAAGATGACTAAAGTTAATTGACATAGTTTCTCTCGCTCTTAACCATATCAGTTGCATCATCTCTAACACAGAGAACTTCAGAAAATCCTAAGAATTTTCTGAGTTTTTCTTTGAAAATTTGTGCTTGATTTTACGGTTTTTCCTGAATTGATATAGCGTTTCTCGGACTCATGAGGTTCACTTGTCTTAAAAATTCGGAAAAATAGTAACTGAAGTTGTTGAAGAGGTTGGGGCAAAACTGATTTATTTACCTCCTTATTTTACTAGGAGAAATAAACCATGAAATCTCAAACAAGAAAACACAGCCATTAGAGAGAACAAATAGGATAATCCGAGAGGAAACTGGGCGTTGGGATAATTTTGCCTTTTATCCTACTTTCTTTAAGGCACTAAGTACCTGGACAAAAATAAACGTTACTGTGAAGTGAGCAGGGGAGACCGGAGTAGGGAGCAGGGAGAGGGGTTACAGCTTACTTACATTTCTTCTCTACAGTTCATTTTATTTATGTCCGACCACTTATTAGATAATTTGGCTGCTAATCCTACGAAAAAATGGGGTTTTCAACTAACGACAGCATCGAAGTTTCAGTTTGTCGCGAACTCAGGTTTGTGTTAACTAACTCACTCTAACCTTAAAAAGTCAAGCCGACGATTTAAGTATTTTCAGGGGTAATCAAGAATAATCACGGTAACTTAGTCAAAAATACTGAGTTTACTGACTTCACTTTGGGAAAACTATCAATAGTTATAATTTTCCAGGAAAAGTAAAGTATGTCTGCAAAATTTAAAGCCGTCTCATCTGTGTACACTTGTACATTGACACTCACATTCCTTGTCGGAATGGTAGCAGAAGCAAACAAAGCTTCTGCATTTACTATCTTTACAGATCGAGCTAGTTGGGAAGCAGAAGTATCTAGCTTCACGACTGAAACTTTCAATTCATTTACATCAGATACCAGTGTTACGGAGGAGACTGTATTTTCAGGTTTTTCTATAACCTCTAATGAGGGGACTGTCAGTGGGGCAACTCGCGCAGATCTTCTTGTTGATGTTCCCTCATTTGCGTATAACCCAGGAACTGCTGATATCGATAGTTCTGCCCGTTTGAATATTGGTGGACTTTCTAATACACGTACAATAAATTTAGACTTTGATTCATCGATCAATGCATTTGGCTTCGATACTGTCAATTACGATATCGACGATGATAGACTTGAAGTCTTAATCAACGGCACTGATATCCTTGGTCTCTTTCCTGAGTTAAGGGATGGGACAGGTTTTATTGGAGTTGTTAGCTCTGATGATATTGACTTTGCCCAATTGAGAGTTCTATCGGGAGATGGTGTCACCTTCAATGCTTTAGATAATGTTTCAATTGGTCCGGCAGCGGTACCTGAACCTACTTCTGTAATAGGTTTATTAGCGTTAGGTGCTTTAGGTGGTGCTACTTCCCTCAAGGGCAAACAGAAGGAAAAAAAATAGTTTCATAACAGTTTGAATTGAGATCCACCCCCCCGTTATGCCTATTCGTGTAACAGGGGGGGTAAATGAGTTTGATACCAAATCCGATTTAGATACCCCCTTTTAAAGTTGATAGCTTAAAAATCCTCCTGCCTTCTGCCCTCTGCCTCCTGCCTCTCCCAAACGATAAGATGGTTTTGATAACCGAATTTGATATGACTTTGGTTTAGACTATTCCCCCAATTATGATCCTACTGGAGATTAGACGACAGGATTTGTATCAAACCGTTCTAAATTAATGGACAGATACCTCAAAGAAATCGCCATTGATGATTGATTATCTATTACGCTAGCGATAGATAATAAAGCCAATCCTAAGACTACGCAATAATCTTGGGATTAGTTCTGATGTCAATGTTTGCTGGACTTTTTTGACATTAATTATTTAATGGACAACTGATGACCAAAAATTAGTGATTGTACACGACACAATCGGGATGACTGGATTCGAACCAGCGGCCCCTTCGTCCCGAACGAAGTGCGCTACCAAGCTGCGCCACATCCCGTCTACAAACAGCTTTTGATTATAGCATAGATGAAGTTTTTTCTTAAGTAGGTTGTCACCCCATGAGTTATTAAATAAAAAAGTGTTCATTCATGCCAACTTGAACGCCATGCTGCTTCTGCTTCTGCTTTCGCTGATTCTCGTTGCGTTAAATGATAATTTTTCCGCATTTTTTTCAATTTTTCTAGCTCTTGACGAATCGCTTTTCGTTGAATGCTTAACTGAGGCTCTGCAAATTCTATTTCTGATAATCTTAAGCGAATAGCCGAAATTTTGGTAACTTTTGCATCTGTTTCCTCAGGCTCTTCCTCCTCATTTTCGTTGTTCTCATTTTCTGTTTTTTGAGATGTTTCCACTAATAAATCAAGAATATTAGGTGAATTTCCAGTTGATGCTGCTTCTTCAGCTTGTAAAGCCATTTCTAATAATTTAGGTGGTAATTGATTAGGAATAATTTTAGCTTTTTGTAAGCTATGATTAACTTCTTGGGAAAGATTATCTAAAATAATTC
>JBCDDV010000407.1:0-3885 GCA_039180145.1 Cyanobacteria bacterium P01_G01_bin.49
CCCAGCTGTGTAGTTGATTTTGTGTACTTACATATCAGCTCATCGCAATAGTGATCGCTGATCAAATTTTGTATAATCAAGTTAGATGGAGTTCGTGTAAAGTCGCTTGTACCACTAATTCTGCGACATCTTCTCTTGGGATAACGGTAGGAATGCCATTGGGGGGATTTTCTAAAAGGGTATCGTTTTTTCCGACAATTAATTCTCGTTTTCCTCCTGGTTCATTTATTAACCCACCGGCCCGAATAATTGTATAATCTACCCCTGATTCTATTAGATATTGTTCTGCTTTTCGCTTCCACATTAATATATTACCATTACCAATACGATTGAGCATATGATTAGGATTCGTTCCTCCCATTGACCCCACTAAAACAATCTGTTTAATCCCTAATTCCACTGCCAGATCGATTTGATTTTTTTGGCCGATCCAGTCAACTTCTTCAGGGGTTCCCCCTGGTTCAAACTCAAATTCTGGCCGTTCTCCTTCTTTGGGAGGGGCTTTCATTTTAGGCACAGCACTGGTTAAAATAACTAGAGCATTACCCCCTTTCAATGCTGTTTTTAAGCTTGATTTATCGGTAATACTTCCTAACACAAAACTATCTGGTGAGGCAAATAATTCTTTTATTTTATCTTCGGAACGAGCAAACCCAATGGCTTCAAATTCATCAGGAAATTGACGCAATTTTTGAATAACAATCGATCCAGTTCTTCCGGTTGCTCCTGTTACCAATACTTTGAGTTTTGACATTACGAATTCCTCTGACTCGAGTATTTTTTGATTATAGCAAAAGTGGTTAACTTTTAATTTGTTGATATCGCTGTTTAAATTCTTTTTGCTGTTTTTTGTGATCGACAATAGGCTGAGGATAATTATAAGAATGACAGTCTATGGGGGTAATTTTTCCGGTTACTAAGTCCTCGGTATTAAGAGAACTAATTTCTGGCAACCATTGACGAATATATTCAGCATCAGGGTCATATTTTTGTGCTTGACTAGCAGGATTAAAAATTCGTAAGGGTTTGGGGTCCATTCCACTAGAAGCACTCCACTGCCATCCTCCATTATTTGCAGATAAATCTCCATCAATTAATTTTTGCATAAAATATTTCTCTCCCCATTGCCAATTTATAATTAAATCTTTGGTCAGAAAACTAGCAACAATCATTCTACATCGATTGTGCATCCATCCCGTTTCATTTAACTGTCTCATAGCAGCATCAACAATAGGATATCCCGTTTTTCCCTCACACCATGCTTGAAAGTGTTTTTCATTATTGTCCCATGACAAATCTTGGAATTCTTCTCGGTAGGGGCCACCTACTAATTCAGGAAAAAAGTATAAACAGTGTTGATAAAATTCGCGCCAAGCTAATTCCTGTTGCCAAGTTTTAATGTTTTCTCTTGCTTCATCACTGCGGCTATTTTCAAAAGAATCAACTGTTGCTTGCCAAACCTCTCGAATACCGACAGCACCAAATTTTAAAGCAGCACTAAGTTGCGATGTCCCTTCAAACGCAGGGAGATTTCTTTGCTCTTGATAACTATAGATTGCGCGATCGCAAAAGATATTTAATTGTTCTTTTGCTGCTTTTTCTCCTGGAGATAAAGGAAGAGTAGCATCCCAACCATAACCTAGGTCTTGAGCAGTCGGTAAATCAATGAGTGGTAATTGTTTTATACTTTCTAGTTCTTTTTCGGTTAATCCTTCTAAGTCATCAATAGTATTAGCAATTGAGGCTTTTTTTTCTTTAATCCAACTTCGCCAAAAAGGAGTATAAACTTTATAGGGAGTATTATTACTTTTGGTTAGAATATCTCCGGGTACGTGTAATAATTGATCCCAATAAGTTTGTGACTCGATTCCTTTCTCTTTTAACCCTTCTATTACCTGGCGATCGCGTTTTTTACTGTAGGGTTCAACATCTTCGTTCCAAATAACTATTTTAGCGTTTAATGCTGCTGCGATTTTGGGAAGAATTTGGCTAGGTTTTCCCTCAAATATTAGTAGTTTACTCCCTAACTTCTGATAGCTTTCTTGTAATTCTTGTAGACAACCAATCATATAGGTTACTCTAGCAGGCGCAATATCATCCCGCTCTAAAATGTTAGGATCTAAACAAAATAACCCGACTAATTTTGAACTCCGTTGATAAGCATTAGAAAGTCCGATATTATCTGAAATTCTTAAATCTCGACGATGCCAAAAAATTACTAAATTACTCATTTTATGATTATACAACTTTTTGAGCTAAAAACAGTTTTGTCATCAAAAAACTAGCAATTGATTTAGCATCTATCACTTCTCCTGATAAGATAGCTTGTTCAAACTCATCAAAACTCATCAACACAACCTCTATATCTTCGTCTTCATCTTGTTTAGGTGGCTGTTCTAACTTCTCTAAATCTCTTGCTAAGAAAGAATAAATATATTCATCTGAATAGCCAGGTGCTAAGGGAAATTGTCCCAAAAAATCCCAAGTTTTCGCCCGATATCCTGTTTCTTCTTCGATTTCTCTTTGAATGGTAATTGAAGCTTCTTCGTTGACTTCAACGGTTCCTGCTGGAAATTCAAAAATCCGTTTTTCAACGGCAAAGCGATATTGTTTTACCAAGACTAATTTACCTTCTTTCGTAATAGGAACGGCCAAAGCACCCCCAGGATGTCGAATACATTCCCAGTCTCCTTCAACTCCATTTGGCAAACGTAATGTATGGACATCAAACTTAAATTTTCTTCCTTGATAAAAAAGATGTTGTTGTAAATAGGTTGGTAATTCTTTGTCGGAAGACATAAACTTAATTTTTTAGGTCGGGTTGATATAGATTAACTCCCTCACAGTTTACACCCTCAAGAAGTTGTTTGATTGTTTTTTTTGCTATAGGATGTATCCAAGTTGGAGCAATTTCAAATAAGGGAACTAACACAAATGCCCTTTCTATCATGCGAGGATGAGGAACTTCTAAACTTGGTGTATTCAAGATTAAATCGCCATAGAATAATAAGTCTAAATCAAGGGTTCTTGGCCCCCATTTTTCTCGACGAATACGCCCAAATTTTTGCTCAATCTCTAGGAGAATTTTTAAGAGTTGTTCAGGGGTTGATCTGGTGTCTAGAATAGCACACCCATTCAAATAATCCGGTTGCGGTGGTCCGATAGGCGTTGTTTGATACCAATGGGAATAAGCGATTAAATTAATCGTAGTATTTTTCGATAATACTATGATAGCTTTTTCTAAAATTTCTTTAGAATTTCCTAAATTACTTCCTAAAGCGATCGCACATTTTGTTACCATTATTAATTGAAAAGAGTTACCATTTTACAGTTACTTAGATTTACGTCTTTTGAGAGTTCGTTCATAATCTTGAAATCTCAATTTTGCTATCTGAGAACGATCTAAAGTTCGCACGACAAGGCCTTCAGGTTGACCTCTTCCTGTTTCGTCTAACAAACATAAACTTTTGGATAATGTCTTCTTTAAAAACATCAGAGTATCTTCAATCTTTTTGGGAAATTCATCGGATAAACATTCAATAACACGAGGGGTTAACTCAAATCGATAATCCTTAGCTATTTCCTGCAATTGCGACTCATCTACAAAGCTTTGACCATTATGATCGCGCCACTTTGAAATTTCAAAAATTGGCTTCTCAAGTAAAGAATCATAGTCTGGAATTTCTACAATATCAAAAAGCCTATATCCAACTTTTTTTTCACCTGTATACTGCTTACTTGCTTGAGTAATTTTGCCTCCATAGACTTCGCAATAAAAAACTGTTATTTTGTCTTTACTAACCCACCCGATTTTTTCTACTTTAGGCTTTAAAGCATCTACAATTCCCAAGGCAGGATTGCCAATTAAATCATCTTTAGCATAAA
>JBCDDV010000408.1:0-3881 GCA_039180145.1 Cyanobacteria bacterium P01_G01_bin.49
AGAACAAATGCTGATTTTTCCTCCCGATGATGAATGGGTGAATAAATTTTTAACATTGGAAAAGATATTAAATAAAGAACTCAAGCATTCAAAAAGTAAGTATAAACGAGATTATTATACAATAGCTCGTTTGATTTGTTGCTATTTTGGGGGTAATCGGGTAAACTTCTTCTCGATTTTTCTAGAAAAAGTTTTGGGCATTAATTCAAGAGTAATTACTTCAGTTTGCCAAAAACTACAAGGGTTGGGCCTTATTAAATATGAAACGACAAAAGATGATATTTCTCAATCAAAAATTTATCAGATCGATAGTTTTGCCGTTCCCTGTAAAAAAAAAGAAGAGGACGATCCCCTTCTAAAATGATAGTTAACTTAAAAATCGATCACTACTTTGCTGAATTTTCTCGATAAGAGAAATGGCTTCATTAGTCAGAGGAACAAACAGCCTTATTTCATGAGAAATAAACTCACTATTTGCCCCCAGGTATTTCAAGTGGCGACATTCTTTTTGTGTTGAGTAGCCGACAATTTCTAACCGAGTATTGCCCATAACTTTCGAGGTTTTCAAGCTCAGTTTTGGAGTCAGGGGAATCGGGTTCTTGCTATTCAAGGCAAGATTGTAGATTTCACTCGCTGTTCGGTCAATTTCAACGTTGAAGCTTTGTGCTATAGTTGCGATGATATTTTCCGCAACCATTCGTCCTAGAAGCTGTTCGCCGTTATCGAGGTGTACCCGATAAATCTTCATACGTTGAGGGTCGAGCTTTTTCCAAATAGGTAAAAGTAAACCCGTGATCAAATAGAAAGTCTCTGTCCTAAACTCAGGCAATGATGCAATTTGGTTTTCCCAAGCTGCTTGGAATTCATCAGGTGAAGCTTTCCGCCAGCGAGTATCGATGAATTTGGCTTTGTGCATTTTCTCATCACCGTCTGGTCTATACAGATGAACCCGTTGTGATACACCACCCTCATTGTTCACACTGCTATCGGTGTTGACCACTACCGCAGCGCGACCCGAACGACTATTGATGGCCAGGAAGGAACCTTCATTCAGACATAAGTGTTCAGCTTGAGTGTAGGTCATGATGCGATTCTTCAGTGTCTTTTCAATACGGACAGCGTAACTGATTCCTCCTGTGATTTTATCTTGGTACAGCTTAATCCGGTCTAGAACCTTGAATTGATGAGCTTTGAGGGTTTCGACTCCGACTTCATAATAGCCTCCTTCTTTGGCAAGTGCGATCGCTTTTTGGATCTCGAATTCTAGGGCATCAAAGATAATCCCTTGATCGTCTAAAGTCATTCCCAGGACACGATTAAGAAAGGTCTTCATCGGTGGCAGTTCTCCTTGCCAATTAAGATGCAGTCCTGTGACCTCCTCAAACCGCTTAGAAGAAAATCTAGTCACATTTCCAGCCTCTATCGCACTATAGAGTTGAACCAAACCATGTTTGGCATAGATTGATTCGAGGTTATCCTCTTCGCGGAACAAACCTTGTCCACCCGTTTTGCGTTCCCCCTTGGTAATAGCCCCTAAAGATTGTATACGGCGGCTTATGGTTGACGTAAAGCGTCTTTCTCCTTTAATATTGGTAGTAATGACCCTATAGATAGGCGGATATTCCTGATTACTGCGATTTGTGCGCCCTAATCCCTGTATAGCAGATTCCGCGCTCCAACCACTTTGAAGCAAATAATGTATGCGTTGACTGGTATTGGGGCAAGTGCGATCGCTGTGGTATGAGCGACCCACAGCACCAGCTTGAGAGAAAACGAGGATGCGCTTACGCCCTTCCATGAAAGTTTGCGTTTCAGCAATGTTGGCATTAGTAGAACGAGTTTGGACTTCAGTGCGATCGCTTTCGTTGGTAACAATGCGGACAAGACGCTTGGTGCGACCCGTGATTTCAGCAACGTTTTCATACCCGAAAAAGTTGATAATCTGATCTAAGGCTGAAGGCAATGGCGGTAAAAATGCCAATTGTTCGATCAGTTCATCGCGTTGCGAAAGAGCTTCATTGGAGATAACGGGCTTTCCATTGGCATCGTAGACAACGCGACTACGTTCATTCTCATTTTCATCTGTGTAAGTTTCATGGAGCGTCACTGGAAAGCCATTCATAAGATAGTCAAAGAGGTATTCTCTTGGGGTAATATCAACCTTGATGTCCTTCCACTCATTGGTCGGAATAGTGGCTAAACGTCGGTCTAACAAAGCCTCATCCGTCGATACCAACTGAATCACTACAGAACGTCCTGCTTCAAGGTCTTTTTCAATAGATTTAATCAGAGTGGGACATTTAATCGACGTGATCAAATGATTGAAGAATCGTTGCTTTGCCCCCTCGAATTTGGAATAAGCATTAAGCTTCGCTCGTCCGTTGGTAGCGTTGGTTGTCTCGATAGCTTTATGGATATTGTGATGAATGATCTGATAGGCTTGAGCGTACTTATCGTACATATTTTCTTGGGCTGAACTTAGTTCATGCTCTACGATTTCATACTCAACACCATCGAAACTAACGCTACGGGCCAGGTACAAACCCATTGCTTTCATATCTCTTGCTAAGACCTCCAGAGCCGCTAACCCACCCTGTTCTACTTGATAGAGGAAGTCATGTCGATCAGCAAAGGGAAACGCTTCGGAATTCCACAAGCCAAGTCTTTCAAGATAACAAAGGTTCTCTAGTTTACTCGCACCTGTGGCTGAAACATAGACAAACCGAGCATTATAAAGAATGTATTGTAGGCGTAGTCCGGCTAGTCCTTGCTGAGAGGGCTTCTGAGTTCCTCGGCTGCCTTTAGATGAGATCGCATTGCTCATGGAGTGGGCTTCGTCGAAGATAACAACAGCGTCGCTGTCCTCTCCTAACCACTGTACAATTTGATCTACCCTCGAAATTTTGTCTCCGTTGGCGGCTGTTCTTAATGTTCCATAAGTGACAAACAGAATTCCTTCAGTTAACGAAATTTCGTCCCCTTGTTTATAATTGGACAAGGGGACGACTTGTTCTGGGTTACCCCCTAGTGCTTGCCAGTCACGACGGGCATCTTCAAGTAAAGGCGCGTTCTTAGAAATCCATACCCCTTTTTTACGCCCTTTTAGCCAATTGTCAGCTAATAGTCCACTACATTGTCTGCCCTTACCAACCCCTGTGTTATCTCCTAGGAACCAAGCTTGGCGGTATCTGACCGCTCCTAGGGTTCCTTGTGTAACCCGTTTACGCTTATCCAAAAAGCGATCATACACAAACCAGTCGGGTAGGAATTGTTCGTGTTTATTTCCCGCATAAATCACACTTTCGATTTGTGCATCTGACAATAATCCCTCTGTGATCACCCGCTTGGGTAGTTTAGGAACATAAGTCGGCTTGGGTGGCGCGATCGCATTCATGGCTGTGGACTCAACCAGCTTCGTCGGATGAGGTTTAGCTCCTTTGATTAAGACGGATTGCGGGGTGTATCGCTCATAGATACCGTCATTGAGGGATTCCTTGATGCCAGTCCAATCAACCACTTCGTATTCTACATCGACAACATCGGTGAAAGTGGATGTTGGGATTATCGTTTCTTTCGGCTTAACCTTTGATTTTGTTGCTTTCCTGGGTACAAAGGGAATGACGGGGGATTTCTTTTTCTGAATTGTCTCTAGTTCACAACGATTAGGCACATAGTTCTCAATAAGTCTGGCTAGTTGAGTAAGGTCATGGCGTTCATTGATGATGGTTTGGGTTTGGACGTTATACCAAATCCGCTCTTTCGACACCTTTTATCCAGTCTGTAGTTCTTCTGGATCAGGCCACCAATGGTAATTAGTCAGAGCAGCAATTTCTTCAGTCATAGTTGAGAGAATTCGACATCGAGAAGCTAAGATGTCCTCC
>JBCDDV010000409.1:0-3881 GCA_039180145.1 Cyanobacteria bacterium P01_G01_bin.49
AGCTTCTTTGATATCAGCTTCTGCTTGCTTAATCGTCCGATGATAGCTACTTTTTTCCTCTGCTAAACGGTGTTTTGCTTGTTCAATATCTGATTTTGATTGTTTATAGGTTCTTGTCCTTTCCTGGACAGTATCTTCGCTTTCTACAACCTGGATTTCTGAAACGATTCCTTCTTGAACTGCCGCTTGATAACGTTCTTTTACACCTTCGGCATTTTTTAACTGAATTTCTGCTAATTTAATGGCTTCTTGACTATGTTCTAAATTTTGTTGTTCTTGATTGACCTGTGCCTGTTTTTCTTCTTTTTGTAAATCATAGGTATTTCTCAACCTATCAAGATTTTGCTTAGCTTGATTCACTTGGGCTAATTTTTCTAATTTTTGGGCTTGATTTTGTTGTTGTTGTGTCTGAAAAACTAACTGTAATTGCTGACTCAGAATTTTTAATTGATGTAATTGTTGTTCTTGTCCTTCGAGTTTAGTTTGTTGCTGTAGTAACTCTGCTTGAGTCAATTCTGATTCGATCTCAATTAAACTTTGTCCTGGTTTAACTAAATCTCCCTCTTGAACATTAATTAAAGATACTTTGCCAGTGACAGGTGCATCTAATTTTAGGGTTTTTCCTTTAGGTTCTAATCTACCTGTAGCTGTTCCGGTTTCATCGACTTTTGCTAACAGGGCCCAAGGTAAAGCAATTCCAATAAAAATTACTAGAAAGTAGAGGAGTCCTCTTGTCCAAACACGCGGTAATGTATCTAGGAATTCTTTGGTCGAATTGGCCCAATCATCTTGATAATTGATTTCAGGTTTTTGCAGTTTTAAGTCATCATTTGGAGATAAACTTTCTTGAGGTTGTTGAGGGATGTGTCCGTTATTAATTGTGTTAGTCATAATTTTAGTTCAGTAATTCAAAAGAAAATAAATCTAGCTGACTGTATCTAATTGCTGTTGGTTAAGGTAATGATAGTGGCCTCTTTTTGTCATTAAAGTTTCATGGGTTCCACTCTCAATTAAAACTCCTTTATCTAGGACTAAAATCAAGTCTGCTTTACGCACAGTAGAAAGGCGATGGGCAATAATTAATGTAGTTTGATGACTCAGAATAGAGTTTAAATTGGTTTGAATAATGCGCTCTGATTCTGCATCTAAATGAGAGGTTGCCTCATCTAAAATTAAAAGGCGAGGACTACCTAACAAAGCACGAGCGATCGCTAATCTTTGTCGCTGTCCTCCCGATAACATTCCTCCTCCTTCTCCAATTTTTGTTTCGTACCCCATTGGTAACTTTTGAATAAACTCATGGGCCCCTGCTAACTGAGTAGCTTCAATAATTTCATCTAAATTTGAATCGGGATGCGCTAAGCTAATATTTTCTCGAATAGTGCCACCAAACAAAAAAGTATCTTGATCAACAACGCCAATTTGCTGCCTCAAAGAACTTAAACACAAACTATTGATATCTCGTCCATCAATTAAGACTTTGCCCTCTGTTGCTGGATACAATCCTAAAACTAACTTAGAAATGGTAGTTTTCCCCGATCCACTTCGACCTACCAAGGCAACAGTTTGACCCGGTTTGATCTCAAAACTAAGATTTTCTAGGACATTTAAATCACTCTCTGGGTGATAGCGAAAGGTAACATTATCAAAGCGAATATTACCTTTTATTCTGGATAAGATTTGTCGTGATTGGTGTTGTAAATCTTCTTCTGGTTCGTAGTCAAGAACATCATTCAATCGTTCAACCGCAATAACTACTTCTTGTAATTGCTCCCACAGGATAGTGAGTCTTTGGAAAGGACTAATAACATTTCCAAACAGCATATTAAATGCGACTAATTGTCCAATCGTCAGTTGATTTTGAATCACTAACCAAGCACCATACCAAAGTAATCCGGTGGTGGCGATCGCTTCAATGCCATTACTAAAGATTTGCAGTCGATTCCCGATAATTTGTCCAGAAAACTGAGTGGTAATTTCTTTGTGTAATAGTTCTTCCCAATGCCAGCGAACGCTTCTTTCAACTGCACTTGATTTCACAGTTCGGACACCACTCAAGGCTTCAATGAGATAACTTTGTTCTTTGGCCATTTCTGCAAAAATTTCTCTAGAAATCCGCTTTAAAAACGGTGTAGCAATTAAAGCCAATAAGAAAAAAGGAGGGACGATAGCTAAGGATAAAAGAGCCATTTTCCAGCTATACCAAAACATCAATCCCACATAGATAAACACTGTGAGCAAATCAAGAAGAATTGCCAGAGCTTCCCCGGTCAAAAACCGCTGAATTTTACGATTTTCCTGGACACGGGAGATAATATCCCCCACATAACGCGACTCAAAAAATCCTAAAGGTAAACGAAAAGTATGGTTAATAAAAGCCACAATTAGGGTGATGTCTATTTTATTAGCGGTATGGTCTAATAAATATTGACGTAATCCCATCATGGCGACGCGAAATAACCCGAAAATTATTAATCCTAACCCCACAGCTAGTAAAGTAACACCTGATCGCTGTACCACCACCCGATCCAAGATCAGTTGGGTGAAAATTGGTGTTACCAGTCCAAAAATTTGAATAAACAAAGAGGCAACAAAGATTTCTAACAAAACCAGTCCGTGAGGTTTCACTAACTCAAAAAATTGCCAAAAAGGGGTCGTGCTTTCTGGGGTATCTGTTAAGGAAATGGTTGGTTCTAGTAGCAGGGTATAGCCTGTCCAACTTTTTTTGAATTCACTATGACTAATGGTTTTTTGTCCAATGCCAGGATCAGCAATAACGACTTTTTTGGGAGTAATCTCGTAGACAACAATGTAATGTTTGCCTTCCCAATGCACAATGGCTGGCAGTTTTTGTTGAGCTAATTTATCTAGACTCGCTTTAACGGGTCGAGTGGCGAAACCGATACTTTCTGCGGCATGACAAAGTCCCCGTAAAGATGCCCCATTTCTGTCTACATTAGCAATGTCCCGTAGACGATTGACACTGAGTTTTTTTCCCCAATAACGAGCTACCATTACTAAACAAGCTGCGCCACAATCAGCAGCACTGTGTTGAGCATAAAAAGGATAACGTCGCCACACTTTTTGTAAGAGGTGACTCACTTTTTGGGTGGGACTGGGAAAGTAGGCTTTATTAATATTTTTGGGTTGGGACAGTGATTTTTTCGGTGGTAAATTTGGGGGAATCTCTGGCTGTTTTGGAATAACTTTTGGTGGTTTTAATTGTTGCTCTATTTTTTGTGCTTGATGATATAAATGCTCGCCTATTTGAGGATATTTACTCAGAAGAGGAAATAATAATTCAGGAGAAAGATAACCGAGTTGGGTTTTGAGGCTAGCTCTCACTGCATAGGGTTCAAAATCTTCATTAATAAAAAACCGACATTCTCCAAAAGTATCACCTGTTTCTAAGGTGCAAATTTTTTCATTGGATTTATTGACTAATCTGGCCTTACCTGCCGCGACAATATAGAGTCCAGCTTCTGCATTAGTGGTTTCCCAAAATAAGCCAACTGGAGGTTCAATCATTTGAATTCGTGGCTGCAACTCAGAAAAATCCTGTTCAGGCAAAGAATAACCCAACGCCTCAATAAGTTGCTGGCGAGAGATAGTAGGATTTTGAATTTGTCCCATAATTTTTATTCAGCCTGTAGTAAGTTGAATGATAAAAATTCTTCAGTTTGAGACGAATTTTCCCGATGAAGATCTTGAATGAGAAAGCTTTGATTTTGTGATGAATTCGGATGAATTTTCTCAATGTGTTGGCGTTTTAATTTAGTTGATAATCCCATTTGTTTAAGAAGCTGATTGATATAGCGATCGCTAATCTTAATATCAAATTCTTTTTCTAAATGCCGACTTAACCAGCCAGCAGTCCATTG
>JBCDDV010000410.1:0-3875 GCA_039180145.1 Cyanobacteria bacterium P01_G01_bin.49
TAAGGGATTGATGAAGTCTACGATAATTGTAGAACTCAAAGTAATTGGTTAGGTTCTCTAAGGCGGTGCAGCCGCACTCGCGCAGCGAGACCGCCACAGTTTGATAATCCTTGAGATAAACTTCTTCGTACTTTACAGAACGCCACAAACGTTCAATAAAGATATTATCAAATACTCGACCTCTTCCATCTTGGCTAATAGAAATTCCCAGATTTTCTAAAGAGTCTACAAATTCACGACTGGTGTATTGAGAGCCTTGATCTGAATTGAAAATTTCAGGCTTTCCCCACTTAGAAGCGGTCTCGCTTTCAGCGAGTGCGGCTGCACCGCCAAAGCTTCTAAGCAAAAACTGACTTCGAGGGTGTTGGATAATTGCCATGAAAGGACAAAGCGGGAATACCAGTCCATAATGGCTACCAGATAAACAAAGCCTTTAGGCATTCGGATATAGGTGATATCGCTACACCAAACTTGGTTAGGTTGATCAATGGTCATATCCTTGAGTAGATAAGGGTAGCGACGATGATTATCATCGAACTGACTTAGCTTTGGGCGTGGATAAATGGTTTCTAGTCCCATTTCTCTTGGTGCGCGTTCCTTGGCTCCCTACGAGGGAGCAGGGTCGCACCGCTTTCTCATTAAACGAGCAATTCGTTTATGATTAACTGAATATCCTTGAGTATGAAGCCAGGCTGTCATCCGCCTGATACCGTAAAAGGGCGTTTCAGTGTATTGTTGGTCGATTAGTTTCATTAGCTCTAGGTTGAGGTCAGTTTCCCCTGTTGATTGGTAATAGTAGCTAGAACGGACTAATCCTAGTAATTCGCACTGACGGGACAGATTAATTTGTGGATGCTCTGGCTCAATCAATTTCCGTTTATCAACCACCGAGAATTCCAGCTTTTGCTTGGTGCGCGTTCCCTTGCGCCTTCGTAAGGCGCGGGGTCGCATCCGCTTTTTTCACCCAATCAAGCTCTACTTTGAGTTGACCGATCTGTTGATATAACTGGGCTGTTAGTTCTTCATCTTGTTTTTTGATTCGATCTTGTTTCTGGCTAAAGATGTTAGGCAATCCTTCTAAAAGTTGCTTTTTCCATTGTTGGATTTGAGTTGGATGAACTCCAGATTCTCCAGCAATTTCATTGACAGTTTTAAGTCCTTTTAGGGCTTCTAGGGCAATTTTAGCTTTGAACTCTGCACTATATTTCTTACGCTGCATTTTTCCCTCTCATTTTTGTTAGTTTAGGAGCAGCATTTCTATCTTAACCCCTTGTCTAGTTTTCAGGGTACATTATAATAAGGGATTAGCTAAATATATAGGAAGAGTCAGAAAAAATAAAAAAGTAGGAAGGAGACACAGTAACTTTTATATTGGTCTTCATGGAAAAGATTGGGTAGATTCTTGCGATTTGTTAGCAATTGAAGCTCACGCATTGATGCAATTAAGCCTTAACAAATGCACCTATTATCAACAAGGACATCGAGCTATATCCCAGATTAAAAGTTGCTTTTAGCTTTTTTGTCCCCACGACAGGATTAAGACTTAGGTAGATCGCTATAGAGAAGAGCTTGAGAAGACCAGTATGCACACGCTTTTGACTTCTATATCTAAGATATTCTCTGAAAGAGCTTGTTTCAAGGACTAAAATCACATTTAATAGGTGATCATTTCAGATGTGAACCAACCCCAATTTGGGATAAAACTTAGTTCGTTACGGGTTTCAGGGATTTGAACTCTATTTTCAGTCCCCCTCTTAATGGACTCAATTAATATCGTCATTGAACAAAAAGTTTGTGAGCTAGATCCAACCGCCAAAAATAGCAAGCCCCAAAAATCTCCAGGGAACAGCAACAGTGTTAAATCCAGCTTGGGTTAACATGGTGCAATGGCTTTCCAGTGTTGCTAAACGATCTTGTCCTGAATAACCTTGTGGTACACTACTGCCAATTTGAGAACGAATTTCTGTAATGGTTGTGCCTTGAGCCATTGTCCACTTTTCTCTCAAAGCAGAGTAGATTTCCTGTAACTGTGACGACTCTTGTAAAATTGGGTCAGCATTCCAAAAACAGCCACCCTGAACTAAATTTTCGCCAATACAACTGAATAGTTGTTGTTTCATCTCATCAGTTAGGTGATGAATGGCTAAAGAAGAGACACAACTCTCAAAATCAGTGCCGATGGAATCTGGTAATTCCCCCTTGGCCCAAGCTCCAAAATCTTCTTGAATAAAAGTTACACGATGATTTAACTGTGCTTTAGTGAGTTTAGCCTCTGCTAGAACCAGCATTCTGGGAGAATAATCAACGGCAACTAAGTGAGCATCAGGACAACGCTTAAGAAGTTTTAACCCCAGTTCTCCTGTGCCACATCCCAACTCTAAAAGGCGACAGGTGGTTGAAGGAACACAAGCTACCAGAGTATCAAGCATTTGCTCGTAATGAGGCAATAATTGACGAATGCCTGTATCAAAAAGTGTTGGGTCAGCAAAAACTTCCCCTGGAAAAATTGTGGTTGATTGAGTCATCTTTGAGCCAACTGTCGAGTTTATTCATTGTACAGTGAGGAACAAACACCTATTACATTATGAGGGAAGTTCAAATAAATGACTAATGAGGATCAATCTCAGGTAATCGCTGTTAATGAAGCATTTTATCGAGGATTTGAAAAAAGAGAGATCAAAGCCATCAGTCAAATCTGGTGGCAAGGGTCTGGAAGTACCTGTATTCATCCTGGCGGGAAAGTCTTAAAGGGGTGGGAAACAATTCGGGATTCATGGGAAACCATCTTTAAAAATACAGATTATTTAGAAATAGATACAGAAATTATTAGCGTTGAAGTTGGGCAAGAAATTGCCTATATTATTCTTATTGAAAAAGTGACACAAGTTAATAAAGGGAGAAAAGTTGAAGCCCAATCCATAGGGACTAATGCCTTCGGAAAAATGGCGCAAAAATGGTTCTTAGTTCATCATCATGGTAGCCCTATTTTGAGAAGATAAAGTCTCATAAATCACTCCCTTTTATTAATGAATCAGACAAAAATTCTAGTGATTTTGATTACATTTAATTTTGTGACAATTAATCTAATTTGCCTTTGTATGCCAAACAAGGTATATTAGAATCAATATGGTAGATAAACCGCTCAACTGGGTTGGCTCATCAAGAGAAGATTTGGCTAATTTTCCAGTGCAAGCTAGAAGAAAAGCGGGGTTTCAACTTAGAGCCATCCAACGAGGTCAAGTTCCCAGTGATTTCAAACCCATGACCACCATTGGCAAGGGCGTTGAAGAACTTAGGATTCGAGCAGGGGGAGCTTATCGGGTTTTTTATGTGGCTAGATTTGAAGAGGCCGTTTATATCCTTCATGCTTTCGAGAAAAAAACTCAAAAGACCCCCAAAGAAGATATTGAAATGGGAAGACGACGCTATCAGCAAATGATTCAATTTAGACAGGAATTGGAGCAAGAAAGGGATGAGTTTGAATAAAAATAACGATATTGTAGTGAAAAAGGGGAGTAAGAATGATTTTGAGGATTTAGGCTTTGAGGCTCCTGAAGCAGCTAATTTAGCTATTAGAGCCGACTTAATGCTAGATTTACGTCAGTTTATTCAAGACAAGGGCTGGACACAACAGGAAGCAGCTTCATTCTTTGGGGAAACACAACCAAGAATTAGCAACCTCATCAATGGAGACATTAACCGATTTAGCGTTGACAAGCTAATTATTATGCTCAAACAAGCAGGAATGGAAGTCAAAGTAGAAGTTATTCCCCAAGTTGCTTAGTTTATCCTCTAATCAATAGACTTGTCCGAAAATTAAATTTGTGGGAAAAAAGAGAAGAAAATCGAGATACCCCCGTTACAGTTAATGACCA
>JBCDDV010000411.1:0-3868 GCA_039180145.1 Cyanobacteria bacterium P01_G01_bin.49
AAGTGTATATAGAAAAAGCTCCGCGAGACCTCAGAGCAAGTGCGTTCAGCAACACGATTCCTTTCAATTGTATAATAAAATTTCTGCACTCTGCTTGAGAAACCTTTCACTTCTTCACCTCAAACCTGGCACTCTTTACAAAACTTCACGTCACAGGTATAGTGTCTCTACTTGATTTCTGTTAATCAGACGTTAATGTTAATCATAGGATCTAATCTATGAAAATCTTAATTACAGGGGCTACAGGATTTCTGGGAACTAACCTATGTTCTCAATTAGAAACCCAAGGCCATGAGTTAATCAAGTTAAATTCTAAAAATTGCGATCTGACTCAACCAGACTCGTTACTCAAATTTAATAATCTTAGCTATGATCAAATTTATCATTTAGCTGCCTGGACACAAGCAGGGGACTTCTGTTTATATCATCCAGGAGAACAATGGATTATTAACCAACAGATGAATACGAACGTTTTAACTTGGTGGCAAAAATATCAACCCCAAGCTAAATTTATTTGTATGGGAACAAGTTGTGCTTATGATCCCGACTTATCTTTAATAGAAGAAAATTATCTAACAGGAATGCCCATTAGTAGCTTATTTACCTATGCCATGACAAAACGGATGCTTTATGCCGGATTATTGGCCTTAAATAAGCAATATGGTTTGAAGTATCTCTGTTTGGTTCCCTCTACCTTGTATGGGACGGGATATCATACTGATGGGCGACAGATGCACTTCATCTTCGATCTCATCCGTAAGATAATTCGCGGTAAACTATATGATGAACCTGTCATTCTTTGGGGAGATGGTACCCAATCACGGGAACTTGTCTTTGTCGAAGATTTTGCTAGGATTGCCATGCAACTAGCCCAAACCGTTGATAATGACCTCATTAACATCGGTGCGGGTGAAGAGTATTCTATTCGGCATTTTGCCAAGCTCATTTGTGAGAGAGTGGGATACGACTTCAACCAGATTAAATTTGATACTTCCCGTTATGTCGGGGCCAAATCTAAGTGTTTAGTTGTTGACAAACTTAAGCAATCTTTACCCAATTTCGACTTAACTCCATTAGAATTAGGGTTAACGAAAACAATTGAGTGGTTTTGGCAGGAACAGGAAAAACTGGTACCTGCTAATTAAGTGAGGAAGGAACGGTGAACTATTGGATTCAACATAGGCTCAATAGCCTAGAAGAGGCGTTTAGCCCAAAATACTGTCGTGCGCTAGAACACACGATCGGCTTAGTGGCCAGACAGTTTAAAGCAGGAAATAAACTGCTAATTTGCGGCAATGGTGGCTCAGCAGCTGATGCTCAGCACATTGCGGCTGAATTTGTCGGACGATTCCAACTCCATCGTAAGGGGTTACCTGCGATCGCCTTAGGAACAAATCCAGCTACCCTAACAGCCTGGTCAAATGATTATGAGTTTGAAACGGTTTTCGCTCGTCAAGTAGAAGCCTTCGGTCGACCAGGAGATATTCTTTGGGGAATTTCTACCTCTGGAAAATCGGCTAATGTTGTCCGCGCCATGGAAATGGCCAGAGAAATGGGTGTCATTACTATTGGGATGGCTGGTAACGACGGGGGAATGCTAAAAAATTTAACGGATTATCCCCTATTTGTCCCAGAATACCATACTCCCTATATTCAAGAAATTCACTTGATTACTTATCATCGCATTTGTGAACAGGTTGAAGCCCAATTATTCGCTAAAGCAGGGTTAGAAGCACAAATTGCTGTCTAGCTGTCCAACATGGCGAATCTGACAACCACCCCAACTCCTCATACACAACTCAGAAAAGCCTTATTTCTCGATAGGGATGGAGTTGTTATTCAGTACATCCCGTATCTGTGTAAATCGGAACAAGTTAAGCTTCCTCTCGGTGCAGGGGAAGCTTTGAAACAATGGCAGGATGCAGGTTATTTACTTATTTTAGTCACCAATCAGGCAGGAGTCGGTAGGGGTTACTATACCTTAGAAGATGTAACGGCAGTAAATAGTCATATTTGCCAAAAATATGCAGAGTTTGGGGTAGAGTTTCATGATATTTTTTTGTGTCCTCATCATCCCAAAACTCAATGCTTATGTCGCAAACCTTCTCCGAAGATGTTAATTGATGCGTCAAAAAAACACGAAATTGCTCTATCTCAATCTTTTTTCGTGGGAGACGCTCCCAGTGATATAGAGTGTGCTATCAATGCAGATTGTCAGCCTGTTTTGGTATTAACGGGTAGGGGAGCAGAAACCTTACAACAAGTCCCTGAATACCCCAAAAAAATTGAGATTTGTGAAAGTCTGCAAGAGACAGTAAGGCTGATTAGAGCATGATTCAAGATGAGGGAAGACAGTTAGCACCAATATTGGTATCATTAATCCCTAATTTAATGGGAGGTGAAGGACATATTATTCCCTATCATCAAGCAGTCAGTCAGGCAGTTACTTTGCTCGGATGGAAACATCGTATTATTGTTCCTGTTGATAGTAAAATTGCTCAATTACCGCCTAATTGGGATGAATGTTTAAATCGTTTTGATTTAGAGAAAAAAGGTAATTTCATCCATAAATTTTTAAGACTCGAAGGAACTTGGGAATTAGGTAAAAGTATTGCTGACTATTTAAACAATAAAGTCATCAATCAAGCAGAAAATTCTATCATTTTTTTAGAGCGATTTATTCATTTACAATTATTAGCGTTATTAATTGCTTTATATTTAGTACCAAGGGATAAATTATCAGTTTGGTTGCTCTATCGAAGAGATACCCACAATGATAAAACGAAATTTATTTATAAGTTTCTCAATTCTTTGATAAAAAAACGTTTAAATCCTAATCACTTTAAGTTACTAACCGATAGTGACTTGCTCAGCCAAGCTTTGTCAAACTATTTCCAAGAAACTGTGGTGGTAATGCCAAGTCCTCACACTGATACTGGCAATTATCATATAAGTTCATCAGATAATTCCCAAATTTTATGTTGGTGGCCAGGTTCTCCGAGAGAAGAAAAAGGCTTAGAAACCATTAAAAACTTAATTGATATTTTAGAAAACTATAAAGATGATATAACTTTAATTTGTTCTCAAAATTCTCAGGTTAATTCAAATATCACTAATTTGAAATTAATTCAAAATCACTTAACTAGAGAAGAATATCATCATTGGTTAAGGGTAAGCACAATAATTTTATTACCCTATAATCCTACTGCTTATCAAGCAAGAACGTCAGGAATTTTTACGGAGTCTATTATGGCAAGCAAAATTCCTTTAGTAACTCATGGAACTTGGATGGCTTATGAGTTATTTAATTATAATTTAGCCGAATTAGTCATTGATTGGCAAGAACCCAAGAAAGTTTTTGAGTTGATTGAAAAAGTTGTCAAAAGTGATAAAATTTGGGCTAAGCTACGAGCGATGCAACAACGTTATCAACAATTTCACTCTGTTAATAACTATGGTCGTAAGATGGAAACCCTATATCAAGAGATGATAATTACTAAGGATGTTTAAAGTTTGTGTTGATGGAACACCCATTAGAGGAAAATTAACCGGAATTGGTGTTTATACTTTAAATTTGATTAACGCATTATCCGAATTACAAGAGACAGAAAACTTTACCTTAGATATTTATTTTCATCCGTCAGTAAAAAAATGGTTACTAAGAAAGTCAGAAACACCAGAATTATTAAGTCAATATTCTCAAGTCACGCGCTTTCCTCTCCCGGTAAGTGTTGTTAGTGTAGTGGGTGAATATGCACTCCCTCTTTTATCTTATTGTGATCAATATTTAGATCAACCGAATATTATTCACGGAACGGATCATTATGTTTATCCTCATCACAAAAGCGCGAAAGTAATGACCATTCAT
>JBCDDV010000412.1:0-3856 GCA_039180145.1 Cyanobacteria bacterium P01_G01_bin.49
CCACCAAACAAATTAAAATGATTGAGAATATGATAGAGATTATAAATAGTTTTCCGCTGTTTGTAACCTTTTTCCAATGAAAAAACTTCACTATATCCTTGGTAAAAAGTAGCAGGAAATCCCCCAAACAACTCCGTCATAGCCATATCAACTTCGCGATCGCCATAATAAGTAGCTGGGTCTAAAATAACAGGTTCTCCTTCTTGTGTGACTGCTGCATTTCCCGACCATAAATCACCATGAACTAGAGAAGGTTGAGGTTGAATTCCCGTTAATAAACGTCTTACCTTTTCAACAATTTGGTTACAATCTCCAAAACTTCTTCCTTTGCGACTTGCTAACTTTAGCTGAAAACCAATACGATGATCGGCAAAAAAGTCTGCCCAATTTTCTGTCCAATTATTCATTTGTGGGGTAGAACCGATGGTATTATTTCGTTCCCAACCAAACTTATTTGACCCTTGATAAGCGTGCATTTTAGCCAAATTTCGTCCCATTTTCTGCCAAGATTGTTGAGAAAATCGACTAAATTCTAGCCACTCTAAAACAATATAACTAGATTGTTCAGTCGTCCCCCAACAAATCGGTTGAGGAACCCGAATTGCTTGAGTCGCGGCCATTTGTTTTAACCCTAATGCTTCTGCTGCAAACATCTCAACCTGAGAAGCACGATTAATCTTAACAAAATAGCTAATTGTCTCGCCAATTAGACAATATCCTTGATTAATACATCCCCCACTCACAGACTTTTGTTTTTCAACTTGAAAAGTACTTTGAGTTGCTTGACTAATCTGTTCAGTAATCTGTGTCCACATCATCAATTTAACCAAAAATTAATCACCAACAATTAACTATTTTAGGAGGTTGGACGAACAACCGTAATGCCATAAGCATCAGGAGAAAGATATTGTTGCGCTGCTGCTTGAATATTTTCTAAAGTCAAAGACTGAATTATTTGTGGGTAATTCAAGGCTGGATTTAGATCTTGCAATTGGGAATGATAATAACCGTAAAGGTTTGCACGAGAGCTAGGGCGTTCATTACTAAAAATGAATTGATTAGCCACCTGCCTCTGGATACGCGCTAACTCGATTTTGCTAACGGATTCTTGCTGAATTTTGCTGATATGTTGAGCAACAATTTTTTCAACTTCCTCAATATTTTCTGACGGTAATTGGGCCGCGACATAAAACATTCCTTGAATGCCTTGAGTCATATTACTCACACTCACATTAGACACTAATCCCCGTTCTTCCCTCAAATCTCGAAATAGTCGAGATACCTTGCCTTTTCCTAAAATTGCTGCCAAAACATCTAACTCATAGGTATTTTGCAACTTAACTAACCCAGGCACTCGCCACATCATCACCAGACGTGCTTGCTGTAAGCGATTATCTCCGTCATCTTGACGCACAATTTTGGCAAAGGCAGGTTCAGGGGAAAACTCTTGTGCGAAGGTACCAAAGTAATCAGACATTGGGAAAGTAGGAGTGTAAGTCTTCTCAAAACTCTCTGCCACAAGGTTCGTTAGTGTTTCCACTGGTAGATTACCCACAACAACGGCTGTCACTGATTTGGGTTGGTAATAGCTATGATGAAAATCTCGCATTTGTTGGGGGGTCAACTGTTCGATAACCGATGCCGGCCCTAAAACAGGACGACGGTAGGGCAACCTTTCAAAACAAACTTCCATCGCTCGGTAAAAGCTACGACGACGGGGATTATCATAGGAGCGACGGATTTCTTCTAAGACTACCAAGCGTTCTCGTTCAAACGCTTGATCAGGAATACTTGGGTTCAACACTACATCAAGCTGCAAAGGAGCTAACTGAGCAAAATCTGAAGGCGCACTGGTAACATAAAAATGGGTATATTCTTGACTGGTTCCTGCGTTAGTCACTGCTCCCCGTTCCTCAATCAAGCGTTCAAATTCTCCGCTTTTGAGATTCGTTGTTCCTTTGAAGACCATATGCTCCAAAAAATGAGCCATCCCGTTAATTTCATCGGTTTCTATGGCTGAGCCGACTTTAAGCCAAAGATTGAGATTAATCGCTTCAACTGGCATTTGTTCAGCAATAATTGTTAATCCATTGGCAAGGTGAGAGATACTAGGAGCATTAAGAGATAACGGTTCAAGGGCAGTCGAGAGCATAGAAAATTTTGGTTGAGTCTGCTATCTTTCCATCTTAGTCTTAAACTTAGTCTCAAAAAAAAGATTAGATTAGGCCTTGATTTTAATAGCAAGTTTCATTTATAATTTTTGATTGTGGCCAAAGCGGCGGTTTTTATAAACCACCGAAGATAAGCAGCCATCAGCCGCTTTAAGATACTGGAAAAAACTTTCTAAGTCTTAAAGAGTAACGGCAAATTGCACTTAACCGCTCCACGAGGCAGGTTAAGGGTATCATCAAGCATCTTTTTGATACATCTTCAATTTAAAGCTTATCCATAAAGCAAGCGGGGAAAACCTATCCCGCCTGTTGGGATGGTAAAAATCCATCCGAACAATGTTGTCTAGCGCATAGAGGGAAAAATCCGTGGCTGTCGGTCTCCTCGGTATCAAACTCGGTATGACCCAAATTTTCGACCAAGAATCAGGACTTGCTATTCCTGTGACAGTCGTTCAGGCAGGCCCATGTACCATCACACAGGTTAAAACATCTGACACAGATGGTTACAGTGCTGTCCAACTGGGTTATTTACAAGTGGCAGAAAAAGCCCTAAGTAAGCCTGAAATAGGGCATTTGAAAAAAGCACAAGCAGATCCCCTACGTCACCTCAAAGAATATCGGGTAGATGATACGGCCGCCTATCAGTTAGGAGAAGCCCTCAAAGCCGATGTTTTTAAAATTGGTGACTTAGTAGATGTTGCCGGAACATCAATGGGAAGAGGATTTGCCGGTTATCAAAAACGTCATAACTTCAAACGAGGGTTAATGACCCACGGCTCTAAGAGCCATCGTCTACCTGGTTCGACGGGAGCAGGTACTACCCCAGGAAGAGTATATCCGGGAAAGAAAATGGCAGGGCAGTATGGAAGCAAAAAAGTGACTACTCGCCATTTACAAATCGTTCAAGTTGATGCTGAGCGCAACCTTTTGCTAATCAAAGGAGCCGTCCCCGGCAAAGCTGGCGGTCTGCTCAATATTACTCCCGCTAAAACTTTCGGCCAATTGTCAAAAGCTTAAACTTTAAACTTTGATCAGCAACCGATTACTAAGCAAGAACTGATAGAGAAAAATGGTTAACTGTAGCGTTAAAAATTGGCAAGGGGAAGAAGTTGGCCAAACAACCCTTGACTTAAAAATAGCCAAAGAAGAAAACGCGGCTCATATTCTTCATCGTGCTGTGGTTCGCCAACTGAACAATGCTCGTCAAGGCACAGCTTCTACCAAAACTAGAGCCGAAGTAAGAGGTGGAGGACGTAAACCCTGGCGACAAAAAGGAACAGGAAGAGCAAGGGCTGGATCAATTCGTTCACCTCTCTGGCGAGGTGGTGGTATCATCTTTGGCCCCAAACCCAGAGATTTTGGTCTGAAAATGAACCGAAAAGAACGGCGACTTGCTCTAAGAACCGCTATTAGTAGTCGGGGAGACGACTTAATTGTGGTTGAAAACTTTGCTGAGCAACTTCCTCAACCTAAGACAAAGGAACTCGCATCAGCTTTGGTTCGCTGGGGCGTAGACACGAATCAGAAAGTCGCTCTAATCCTTTTAGAAATGACAGATAATGTCTATTTATCGGCTCGGAATCTCTCTTATGTCAAGATAATTAGGGCTAATAGCCTGAATGTTTATGACTTGCTCAACGCAGACAAAATTGTCCTTACCTCCGAAGCCTTAGACAAAATTCAGG
>JBCDDV010000413.1:0-3855 GCA_039180145.1 Cyanobacteria bacterium P01_G01_bin.49
ATCCTATCCAGCTTAATCCACTTATCCAATTTGCCCAAGTTAACCCATGAAAAGTGGCTTCAATTGTATAAGTTCCTGGCTTTAAACTTAACCCGACTAAATTATAGTCCCGATAATACACAGGAAAATAATCAACTCGTTGACCATCAAGCCAGATTTTTTGCATTCCTTTGTAGTATAAAATAGGCAATTGAACAATTTGAGCATCTTGGCTAACTGTTACCTCACAAACCGTTTTTACACCTTGTTGTGTGCAATTTTCTTCTGTCTCACTAACAGGGATTACTGTATTTTTAGGAGACATCCCTTCTAACCAGAATCGATTGGCACGAATTCTTAAAAATTGACCGTCTTTTGTTGCACCATGAACCAGAAATTTCAGTCCAAATTCTTCACCAGAAACCTCAACATTATTGAAGGGAACTTGCCAATCTAATTCACGGGAAGTTAGAGGAATTAAGCCCAGTGTTTTGCCATTTATTTGGGCTTCTAATGATGCTGTATCTGCAATATTTTCTAAAGAAACTTCTCCTTGAAGATGTAAAATTGGTTTCTCATTAGTTTGCCATGTAGGATAATATAATTCAGCCTCCAAAATTAAGGGATGATTGACAAAAGTATCCCAGGTACTATACCCAGGAATCCACTCAGGATGGGATAATCTTAAATCCGTTTTTCCGTACAAAGTTTCGATAGGAGTACGATAAAGATAATCTAAAGCCCCAGAATAACGAAATAGGGGTTCTTCCCGTAACTTATCAACCGTTAAATTACCACGAGGAGCAGGTAACCAAGGACGACTAGCTAAGACAATAATTAAAATTCCTAAGATTAAATGACGACGATCTAATCGTCTACGAAATATCAAAACTATTGCATATCCTGTTAATAATGCACCTGCCCACATCACATGAGTCAAGAAACGAAAAGTAAATTGAGTCACCCACAATTGGCGAGGTAAAATACTCCAAAAATCAATAGGACTCCAAGTAACAAATAGGGCAACAATAAATACCCAAAGTAACCCAATCATGTAAGGACGAGTGGGCTGTAATTTGGCAGGAATAGTGCGAGAAAAATAATAATAATACATCACTATCCCGGCAGCAGCGAGTAAAATCCAACCGACGGCTGGGTGTAAGCCGTAAGTAACCGCTAACCCTGTTTCTGAAGGTTCTGCGGGTAAAGAAGTAGGAGAAAGTAAATTGGCAAGAGGAGTATAGGTATTAGTGCCAAAAGGATTAATTGCTTTGATCTGTTTACGGATGGAAAGGTGGGGTGAAGTGAAGACAACAGGGGCTAGAAAATAAAAGCCTAATAACCAGCCTAAACCATAGGCTTGAAGAGGAGGAATTAACTGAGAAAATTTAAAGTCAGTTTTGCGAGTTTGAATAATAACAATTAAGGCAAGTAAACCAATAAAAAGGGTTCCATAAACAAAGGTGATAATATGAGTGATTGCTAAGCAAAACCAACTAATTGCACTGAGGACAAGATAACGCCTTTTTCCGGTTAAATAACATTCGATTACATAGTAAAGAGCAATGGGAAAAATTCCTTGAGCGATCGCTTCAGTAAATGCTCCCCTTGCATGAATATTATTGAGGAAATAAGGTGCCGACATATAAGCCACTCCTGCTAGTATGGCGGCAATACGAGATTGGGTGAATTTAAAACTTAAACGATAAATATAAAAACCGCCAATAATTAGCGCAATTATTATCACTAATTTGTAGGCTTCATAGGGATTATTTGGTGTTACTAATTTATAAAACCAACCACCAATAAAATAAGGCAACTGGCTATAAAATTGGAATCCTGGGTAACGCCAACTATTGTCTTCTAGAGGGGCAACTCGTAAAGGGAATTGTCCCTCATTAATAGCTGTGCGCGCTTGAGCAATATAGCCGACATGAGAAGGCGTATCATTAATAGAAGGAATAATTTTTGATGAGGCCATCGGTGCCATCAAAGATAAAGCTATAAAGCTATAAAGAACAATAATTCCGATGGCAATGCGATGTTTAAAAAGCCATTCATTAAGAGATTTTACTAAGTTTTTAAAAGTCATTTAAGTCAAAAAAACTAACGAAGTTGATAAATGAAAATAATATCGTTTCGAGAATAAATTGGTTGATTCTTCTTTAAAAAAGTCCAATTTTGAGAGGCGATTGCATTATTTTTTCGGTTAGCATAAATTTGCTGCTTGACGGTACTATCAATTAAAAGATATTGATGAGGTAATTGAGCAATTTGGTCTGTTTCAGGTTTAAATCTAGGTTGAGCGTAATAAGATTGAATATTGAGTGGATAACCTTGCTGTTGACTCAGTAAATCAAGATACTGAACAAACCCTATATTGACCCCGAACATTTGATAAGTAATGATATTTTCATTTTCTTTTGGTAAGTCGTTATTAGTTAGCAGGTATTGTACCCCATGTTGTGTTTCTTGTCCCCAGTTAATTGTAGAATCGTCTGTTAATTGCCATTTTTCTTGAGTCCAAAGAGGGTTAACATAACTTAGTGATTGAGGAATTCCCACAACTCCTAGGTATATGTAAAGTGTTACTCCTCCTAATAAGACATATTTTTGCCATTTATGTTGCAAGATTAGGATTGAACTGGCAATTAGTAAGTAAAGAAAGAGTATGGTTGGATAGAAATATCGATATCCGATAATAAAACGACTATTTTGCATCGATAAAAAGTAAATGATCGGATAAGCAGTTCCTAGAAGAATTAAGGGTACAGTTTTTTTATTTATCCATATTTGGAGAGATTTTCTAAGTGAATATTTCTGAGCAAAAAGTTGGTAGATTAGGATAATGAAGATAAATCCTCCTATAATAAACAGTCCAGGATTTTCTTTAAACCAAAAAATTTTAAGCAGATATTGAAAAAATGTAATTGAAGTAAATCTTCCTTCCCAAAATGGTTCTCGAATACCTCCGGCCGTGCTTAAATTCATCTGTATACCTTGAATATAAGCCGTAAAATTACTAATTGGGGATTGATTTGGTAAATTTCTGAATGCCCAACGTTACATTAGGCTAATTAGTAAAGGCTGAATAAGAAGGCTGAGACTTGTCAGGATACTAAATTGACCTAATCTATTTTTTTGATTAGTTTTTAATAAATAAATACCAATAATAATATAGCTGGCAATAACAATTGGAATTAGAATCAAATTACTAAATTTACTATTTAAAGCAATAAATAAAATATAGGCAAAGATAATAAAATCGATTAATAGATTTCGGTAATCTTTTCGTTCTACTTTTTTGGCAATGATAATTAAACTCAGAATAGATAATAATCCATAAACACTTACACTAACATCAAAAGCGATTAAAAAATTATGACTATAAAAACTAGGAGAAAATATGTATAAAATTATAAATACGAGGGATATTTGAGGATTGATTTTCTTAAAAACGAAAGTATATAAGTAAAACCAAATAAAGATAAAGCTATTAAAAATTAAATAAGGAAGACGCAAACTAAACAATAATGTTTGAAAATTTTCAGCCCGCTCCATTAAAAAAGTATAGCCTAAATTAAAAGCAGCTAAACGAGCTTCAATGCTTTCTTCTCCACTAACGATTTCAATACTAGGTACTGTCAAGTCATAATCAGGAAAAAATAAATTAATAATCCCTGAATTAACTACTTTAAAAAATAGAGGATGTTCTTGATTTAATCCTAATCCTTCAGTATAAGCATAAGCAGCACCGATATAAGCCGATTCATCTGATGTGATAGACGTTTGTTGTATCAAATAAATGCCAATTAGATAATAAATAGCGATAAAAAAAATAAATGAGAGTTTTAGTAGAGATTGATGAAAACTAAT
>JBCDDV010000414.1:0-3850 GCA_039180145.1 Cyanobacteria bacterium P01_G01_bin.49
GAAATCCTGCTTGTGAAAAATGCCTATCAAACGTTAAAACTCGATTAATCTTTAATTTCCCCATGATAATAAATGATTAATCGAGTTTTAACGTTTGATAGGCATTTTTCACAAGCAGGATTTCAAGTTTTGCAATAAATTATATAAACTCTAACTACTTTACTTTTTAAACCATTGTTGAATATTGTTAATACGCTGTGCGTTTTGTAGACGACGTGCTTGATACTCTTCATAAGCACGATTAATACGAGCCGTGATTTGATGAGAAAGAGGATTTAGAGTGCGATCAGGATGCCAAAGACGCAGTAAATTCTTATAAGCCTTTTCTGCTTTTAAGGGGGAAGAAAAAGCCGTAATTCCCAAAATTTTCCACCAAGAAGACGATTCATCTAGCAAAGCTGAATCAACAGCCGGATTATTATCCCGTAATAATAATCTTAAACTATCCCAAGGCATTCCATAACAAACTTGATAAATCAGCGTAAGGCGAGTTAAACCAATAGCCTGAGTTGCATCTTGATGCCACTGTTTAAAGGCGCAAAGATTCTCCCAATTCCAAAATAAATGATATTCTTCGGCCAAAGATTCTAATACCTTTTTAACAACAGGTTGAGGTTCTGGCAAGCGGAGTAAGTCCGATAATTCAGTCGAAAAATCAGCAATTAAAGGTAGATTTTTCCAGTCCCAGTAATTGATACCAGGTTTACCCAATTTTTGACGATAAAATGAGAACCAGCCAATTTCTGAGACACAAGCCAAAGGAGTCGCCCAAGGGTAAGATTGACCGTTGAGAGAGGTTATGGGCGCATCTTCTAATAAACAGGCTAAAGGTGTCAGTAAAGGAGTCGCCCAGGGATAAGATTGTCCTTTTAAGTGATGTTTGGGAGTATCTTCTAATAAACAGGCTAAAGGTGTCAGTAAAGGAGTTGCCCAGGGATAAGATTGTCCTTTTAAGTGATGTTTGGGAGTATCTTCTAATAAACAGGCAATCGATCTATATTGGCCTAATAGAACAGGAGGTGAAGAACGATGACGTTGAGCAAGAGAAAATATCCAACAAATTCCTAAAAATATCCCCCCGTATAGCAAAAGGTTAAAGAAGTAATCATTAATAACAGCCATTATTCCCATGACCAAGCCCTAAAAAAATGGAAACAATCATAAAAACTTAAAGAATATGCCTAGTTTAGCATTTTGCTTACCCTCAGATTCAGAGAATTATCTTTTACCTACATCAACTAATCTGATCAATTAGCAAAATTAGCTACAAACTGTCTCACCCGATAGAATTAAACTTAAGGTGAATTGTTAAAGATCATTCACCTCTCGACTTATTTGCTTTAGGTTAGTCTCCTTATCTGAACACCGTAAATTACACCATTAAATGTCTATTAAATTTAGACAAGTGTTATGTAGATTTGTGAAGAAGTGCTAAACAAATTGAGCATTTAGTAACAGTCTCTTTTGTCAGTATTGATAGCTCAATCAATCTTGGCACGTTCTTTTAATAGCCAGTGTGAAATCAAACTGGACAAGTCTTTTTTGTCTCTACGAAGTTGGAAGATACCCCTTATGTTTGCCAAAATTCCTGAACGACAGATGCATCGAGTGAGGATGATTTTAGCCCTAGGTTGGCTATTAATCATTGCCTCCTTATTTTACGACCCGATTTCCTATTGGTTTACCTTACCTGAACACACCTGGAGTCCTGTCAGTATCAGTAATGTTACTGCGTTAGAATGCGTCAAGGTTCAAGGAAACTGTTTGCCAGAAGTGCCTTATGCCATCGGTGCAATCATGTTTTGGGCATTTATTGTCCCCATTGGTGTGTTTGTGATCATGGTAATGGGTCTTGAGGCATGGCGACGGCTTTGCCCCCTATCCTTCATGTCCCAACTCCCCCGCGCATTAGGCTTTCAACGGCATCGTAAAAAAGTTGATCCTAAAACGGGAAAAACGCGCCATGAATTGGTGAAGGTAGATAAAAATTCCTGGTTAGCGCGTAATCACCTTTATTTACAGTTGGTTCTCTTTTTCATAGGAATAGCGAGCCGAATTCTCTTTGTTAATTCCAATCGACTCGCCCTTGGTGTCTTTCTAATTGTAACGATTTTGTCGGCCATGTTGGTCAACTATTTATTTGCGGGTAAATCTTGGTGTCAGTATTTCTGTCCTATGGCCCCAGTTGAGCAAGTGTTTGGCGAACCTAGAGGCCTCCTTAATAGTGCAGCCCATACAGGAGAACGTCAAGCTGTTACTCAATCAATGTGTCGTACTGTTAATGCAGAAGGCAAAGAACATAGTGCTTGCGTTGCTTGTCAAAGTCCCTGTATCGATATTGACTCAGAAAGGTCTTACTGGGAAAACATCACCAAGCCAGAATATCAATGGCTTTACTATAGTTATGTTGGGTTAACCGTTGGTTATTTTGTTTATCCTTACCTATTCGCTGGAAACTGGGAATATCTCCTATCTGCGGCTTGGGCCCATCAAGAAAACCAGTTAGACACTTTATTCAACCCTGGTTTCTACATTTTCAATCAAGCCATTCCCATTCCCAAAATAGTCGCTGTTCCTTTAACCATTGGTGTTTTTGGCTTAGTTGGCTATTATGTAGGACGTAAAATTGAAAAACTCTACAAAGCTTATCGTTTCCGTAACCATAAGTTGGTAACCACAGAAGTCATTCGCCATCGAATGTTTATCCTCTGTACCTTTTTTATCTACAACTTCTTCTTTATTTTTGGTGGTAGTAACTTTGTCAGATTATTACCCGTACAGTTACGTTATCTTTTCCCATTGGTAATGGCAGTTTGTAGCGGATTATGGGCCTACCGAAATTGGCCAAGAAATCCGGCTGTTTACCAAAGAGAAAGCCTGGCTAGTCGTTTACGGAAACAGTTAAGCAAGCTCAAACTCAACATCTCTCAATTCCTTGATGGTCGTTCCTTGGATGACCTCACAGTGGATGAAGTTTATGTGCTTGCGAAAGTATTACCTGGGTTTGATAAAGAGAAACAATTACAAGCCTATAAAGGTATCTTGAGAGAAGCACTCAATGAAGGCTATGTTGATATCGCTGGTACTCTTGAGTTTTTCCGACAAATACGAGTTGAACTCAATATTAGTGATGAAGAACATGGCTTAATCATGACCGAACTGGAAATTGAAGATCCCAGTGTGGTTGAGATTAGTAACCGCAAAAATCATGAAGATTGGTTACGTCAAGAAAGCTATCGTCAGGCCCTTCTCGATACCGTTGTTGAATCATCTAGAGATCATCCCCATCAAGCGATCGTTTTAGATCTCTTTGATGTGATGACAGGCAAGAAATCTTTTGAGTCCTTCAATGAAGTGCTGCAAAAATTATCAGCAGAAGAGTTGAAACTGGTTGAGTCTATTCGAGAAGAATATTCGATGACGGCAGAAGAAGAAGAGGAAATCCTCACCCATTCTAATCCTAACCAGTTATGGCAGACGATGGCTTACACTTTGAGTGCCATCGAACATTTAGATGCGATCGCTCAAGGCAAAGAAGGTGTTTCTTGTAATATTGGCACCATTGACCAAAAACAAATGGCTTTCTATGAACACACCTTCAAGAAGTTTGATAAAGATGGTAATAACGCTTTATCTGTCGCTGAGTTACACTCTTTATTAAGGGCTGTTGGTCGGTCTTATTCCTCAGAAAGACTGCGGGAAGTCATGGATCTGATTACAGGTCGTCCCAATAGCGAAAGTCTCACTTTTCTTGAGTTTACTAACTTAATTCATCGGGATTTAGCAGATACTCCTGAAGATACTATGCTACAACGTTTCCGCTTCTTTGATACAGACGGATCGGGTAACA